>JAAFJL010000130.1 GCA_013298865.1 Cytophagales bacterium
ACATTTTTTATCCAAAAACCTCCTCATTTACCTCCACTAACAATTTTACGAATGTCCACGTGGTGTTTGAAGGTTTCTTTAAAATTAGAGGCATCCCAAGCAATATTTTCTAAGAAGATAAGATACGTATTGGTTGCTGGGTAATAAAAATTCATCGAGGCATAACCTGTGGCATATCCGCTATGTCCGATTTCTACAATTTTGCCTTTATTGTCAATTTGTAATCCGTAGCCATACCCTACTTTTCCAAAAATAAAATGGTCTCTTTCTGATGATGGGCTTTTCATCAATTCGTATGTTTTCTTCAAGAGTAATTTGCCTCCGTGGAGATTTTTGTTCCATAAAACTAAATCTCCTGCCGACGAAATCATGCCTCCAGAGGGTATTCCGAGGTCTTTGAAAAGGTTTTCTACCAATTTCAATTTTCCTGTGGAATCTTCTACGTAGCTATTCACTAATTGTTGATGTTGGTTGAGGGCGGGACTCATGGAGTGTTTCATCTTACAAATTTTGAAGATTTCACTCGTGAGTGTAGCATAAGATTTTCCAGAAACACTTTCGGCAATTTTTGCCAATAATTCATAGCCTATATTTGAATAGGAAAACCCAGTTGATGGCTTAAATTTCAACGGCTCATTCCAACCAGTTACGCCCGAAGAATGATTCAATAATTGATGAACTGTGATAGAATCTAACCAATTTTGGGGCATATCTGGCAGGTATTTTCGGACAGGGATGTGAAGATTAATCCGTCCTTTTTCAAATTCTCGAAGTACAACAACAGCAGTCATCTGCTTACTAATTGACCCCACAACGAACTGATTATCAATAACTAATGGCGTTTTGTTTTCTAAATTAGTAAAACCATTAACCTTTGAATATATCGTTTTTCCATTCTGAGTAACTAAGATTATTCCGTTGAAAAAGCGTTTGGTATTTGCCTTAATCATTGAGTCGATTTGAGGAGCAAAATTAGTTTGAGAAAACCCTTGACTTAAAATAAAAGTGACTAAGAAAAATGAAGGAAGTAAGGATTTTTTGAGCATTGAAGTGGGTTAATTTATCGTGATTTTTCTTTCTAAAATAGTATTGCCTTTTGTATCTAATACTCTGATTGTGTAATCTCCAACATAAAGTAGCAAAGGTTTATTCTCGGTTTCGTCTATAATTTCTACCTGGTCAACAGGCACTCCGTTGGGTAATTCTTTATCCAAAATAGCTTGAATCAAAAACGGGGACAAAGTATTTATTTCTTTTAAATCTAAAAAATATTCCTTTTTCTTTCCTCTCCAATTTAGCCAATCGGGTCTTCCGCTTTTGTATGTACTTCTTGGTAAAAACAATGAGGCATCAAAAAAATCTTTTGACCATAACTCTCCTTTACTATTTACAAAAAAAGTAGGCTCTTTTATTTTATATTTATTCGTAACGTACACATATTCAGGAGCTTCAATGTCTTGATTGGCTCTTTCTGTATGCTGATATTGTCCAATTACAAAAGGTTCAATACCAGTTTTATTTTTTAAAAAATAACCCATAAAAGCTATTTTCATATCAGGTAAAGGGTCTAATTTAATGCCGTGGCTATAACCAACGTGCATCAATAATTTTGCTTTGGAGTTATTCTTCAAAAGCCTATTGATAATATTTTCAGCCTGACATTCATCTCTTTCTGCCATCGTTTTAAAAATTTTTTCGCACTCATAAGGTATTATGGTAAAACCTATCTCCAAAGCCCTACGAACCAAATCTGCATAACACGGTTCTGCTAAAAAATACCCTGTTTTTTCAATATCAGCGAACTTTCTTCTATTCAGTTCAGTGTCCGCTGATTTTATCGTTTCCATGGCGATATATCTGAATCCGTTTTTGTAAAAAGTTTCTAAAAAATAAGCCGTACTTGCTCGATTTTGCGGAACGTGATGCCCTTCGTTTAGTATGATAATTTGATGTTTTTGAGCAATAGAATCCATCAATATTCTTGCAGAAACTGGTCTGTATTTATCAAATTCAGCATTGCTTAAATGCTGACCTTTATAACCTGAATCTATGTTAGACCAAATTTCAAGTGTTTTTTGATAATTTCCGCAAGTAGAATTAAGAAGTCCTAATGTCTCAAAGTAGGATTTGCCAGTTCCTTGGTACTGTTTCTCCAAACTTCTCAATTGATTTAGTTGTTTGTAGAAATTCTTAGCATCAATATTTAGTAGTTTTTGTAGAGAATCAGGACTAATATTTTGACATTTAGAAGAGTAACATACTGATAAACAAATACATAGAAGTATAACTTTCTTGAAATTTTTCATTTTAAAAATAGATTTTAATAAGCGTTTTAGTTTAGGTTTTGTTCAAAATCATTTCCCAACAAAAATACATCTTTTCATCAAAAAACACCCACAAAAAAAGGTGGCTAATCTTAATAATTAGCCACCTTCTAAATTTTATTTCTTCATCCTATGCAAACTCTTCTTGTGCGTAGTGTTCTCTTACTTCTTCCAAAATTTCTATGATTTCTTCGTGCGTTGGTACTGTCACTAATTTCATGCGGAAAGGTTTGAAATTCTCGATGCCTTTGAAATAATTGGCATAATGTCTCCGCATTTCTACGATTCCACAATGTGTTCCTTTCCAACGAATGCCAAAATCCAAGTGCTGACGACATACGGCAATTCTGTCTTCAATCGTTGGTGGGGCTAAATGTTCACCTGTTTTCAGGAAATGTTTTATTTCGTTAAAAACCCAAGGATTTCCAATGGATGCTCGCCCAATCATGATGCCATCTACACCATAACGATTTCTGTATTCAAGGGCTTTTTCTGGAGAATCGATGTCTCCATTGCCAAAAATCGGAATCCTGATTCTCGGATTTTCTCGCACTTTTGCAATCAAACGCCAGTCTGCATCACCTTTGTACATCTGCACACGGGTACGTCCATGAACTGTAAGTGCCTCAATACCAATATCTTGTAAACGTTCTGCAACGTCTTCGATGTTTTTGGTTGAATCATCCCAACCCAAACGGGTTTTCACTGTCACGGGGAGATGCGTAGATTCTATGACAGCCTTCGTCATTAGAACCATTTTCGGAATATCCTGCAACAAGGCAGCTCCAGCTCCTCTACAAGCAACTTGTTTTACGGGGCAACCGTAGTTTATATCAATCAAATCTGGTCCTGCATTGGTAGCAATTTCTCCGCAGGCACGCATGGTTTCAATGTCTGAACCAAACAATTGAATACCCACTGGGCGTTCATATTCAAAAATATCTAATTTCTGAACTGATTTTGCCGCATCACGAATCAAACCTTCGGACGAAATAAATTCTGTGTACATCAAATCTGCCCCATGCGTTTTGCAAACCGCCCGAAACGGAGGGTCAGAAACGTCTTCCATGGGTGCAAGCAACAACGGAAATTCTCCTAATTCTATATTTCTAATCTTAACCATAATGTAATGTTAGCTTGTAGCTTTGAGTCTTGAGCTATGAGTTTTGAGTTTAAAATAACTCAGTAGTATTGTACCCTATAATTAATGAATTTAGCATTTATCTTCAAGAATAAATTAACTCAAAGCTCATTACTCAAAGCTCAGAGCTTTTTAACAAATAACGAAATTCTTCCGTAAATTTACACTCAATATGACTCATTCACAAATTTCACCAGACCGCTCATTGTTAGCCAAACTCCTGATTCTGTTTGGCTTAGTCCTTGTCTGCATGGCAATTGGTTATTTTATTGGTATCACAATATTTACTCAGCTAACCAACATTCCTTTAGATAAATTCCAAGATTTTACGATAAACCCAACTCGTTTTCCAGGTGCTTGGAACGGTCTAATGATTCTTCAGGCGTTCTCGACACCCCTTCCATTTATTGGTGCGGCATTGTTGTACTGGAAATTGATTGAAAAAAGAAATTTTGTTGGTATTCATACTGCCCAATTTTCAGGACTAACATTGGTAGTTGTAGCAATGCTTGTGATTGGTTTTATGCCTTTCGACGGTATGATTATCGAGCTGAATAAACAGATGGTTTTGCCTGATTTTCTGAAAGGAGTCGAGAAATCCATGCGTGCCTCCGAAGATAATTTAGCATTACTGACCAAGTACATGACAGATTTTTCTTCTCGAACAAAATTCTACATCGCCTTGTTTGTAGTAGCAGTACTGGCAGGTATTAGCGAAGAGTTTATTTTCAGGGGAACGCTACAAAATATTTTATTGAAAAGTACTAATAATCAGCATATTGCCATTTGGGTTTCGGCAATTATTTTTAGTGCAATTCACTTTCAATTTTACGGATTTTTCCCCAGAATGTTACTTGGGGCAATGTTTGGATATTTGTATTATTGGTCACAAAATATTTGGGTTGCCGCTTTTGCACATTTTGTCAATAATGGATTTACCTTACTGATGGTTTATTTATTTCAGCAAAAAATCACTAAAACCAATATAGAAACTTCACAAAGCGTACCTTTATCTATTGCTTTTATGTCATTACTTTTCACAGGGGTGATGTTGTTATGGATGTATAGAAATAGGGAAAGATTGGCATTTAGCGATTAGCTGTTGGCAATAAAATGAAAGGCAAAATTTATTTCATAAATTACTCACAAAGGCAAAAGCCGAAAGCTGATTGCCAATAGCTAAAGAAAAATGGATTGGATTAAAGTTTATGAATCTGAGTTACCTTATAAAGTTGAATTAGCCAAAGCGTATCTGTCGGACGAACACCAGATTGATGCCATTGTATTGAATAAAAAAGAAACCACTTATCATATATTCGGGCGAAGCGAGCTTTATGTACACGTTACAGAAGCAGTTCTTGCCAAATTTCTCTTAGAAAATGAAGCAAAAATTGAGTCAGATGTCTAACCTGCAACAGCGGGTTATTGCGGCACTAATAGCCGTACCATTTTTAATTTTCTGTATTTATTTTAGCGACTATTCCTATTTTGGACTTTTCGCTATTATTTCTATTCTCACTCAATTAGAGTTTTACAAATTGGTTGGCTTGGCAGGTAACGAACCCCTCACCTACTACGGAACTTTCTGCGGTTTTGTCTTGAATGTACTTACGTTTTTAATTGAAAAAAATATCCTTGGCGAATCTTATTATTATGTAATTTCTCCACTGATGGCGTCGGTCTTTTTTATTAAACTTTACAAAGCAGAGGACGACAAACCTTTTAAAAATATTGCTTATACTTTTCTTGGAATTATTTATGTAGCACTTCCGTTTGCGTTGATTACGGTATTGGCATTTTTAGATAATTATCAGTACAGTTGGCAAAAAATATTGGGTTGTCTTTTTCTCTTGTGGGCGAGCGACACAGGGGCGTATTTTGCGGGAACAAACTTCGGAAAAACAAAGTTATTTGAACGTGTTTCTCCTAAAAAATCTTGGGAAGGAAGTATCGGAGGATTCTTCGCCTCTATGATTGTAGCTTACGTTTTATCATTGTATTTTCATGATTTAAAAACGTGGCAATGGTTCGTGATTGGCGGAATTATCGTAGTAGCTGGTACGTATGGCGACTTGGTGGAATCACTCTTCAAAAGGTCAATCAATATCAAAGATTCCGCCTCTACCATTCCAGGACACGGTGGTTTTTTAGATAGATTCGACGGTTTACTTTTATCAGTTCCTTTCATCATTACATTCCTAAAATTGTTTGCATAGTTAAATACTGTTAAAACACTCAATAGATATTCTCAATCCTACGTTAAAGTGATACTTTTGTTTAATATATTTACACAATGACAAGTATTTCCAAACATATCTATCTAATACTGGGCTTCCTGCTGGTAAGTTACTGGGGCATGGCACAAGGACAAGACAAAACGGTTCTGATGTCGGGCAAGGTAGCGACCGACCGTAGTTCAGAGTTTTTACCGAGTGCCTACGTATTTAACTCTCATTCTGGTAGGGGTACACTTACAGACGATTTAGGGAACTTTGCCCTTTACGTTTACCCTGGCGACAGCATCGTTTTTAGCTATGTGGGCTTCAAGAAGAAATATTATATTGTTCCGCATGAGATGGAACAGACGCACGTCGTGACAGTCTTCATGCAAGAAGAAAGCCGCACTTTAGCAGAAGTAAAAGTATATCCTTATGCAACCGAAGAAGATTTCAAGGATGCCTTCCTGAGAATGAGACTTTCCGATGAAAAACAGCGTGAGGCACTCAGAAACAACGTAGAAAGCTCGAAATTGAATGTTTTGGCATTGCAGGCGGGTATGGGAGCATCTGCAAACTTCAGAAATTTCTCGGATGCTCAGATAAGTGCGGGTGCAAACAGAACATTTGTGAATAGTCCAATTTTAGCTCTAACTAATCCATTTGCTTGGGCAAGATTCATTCAATCTGTCAAAAATGGAGATTTAAAACGTGACGACTGGAAAAAGGCTTACGAACTGCCTCCGTCAGAAACTATTACGACGAATCAATTTATTCGTGATCAGAAAAGAGGAAATTAGAAAGAAAGCCTTTGCAATTTGCAGAGGCTTTTTTTATGTTCATTTATTTTCAGGAACTGAAACCGCAAATTGAGTGTATATTTCTTTACTACCTTTGTGAAATATAGCTGGTTTTAAACTCACTGGACACAATCCCGTGCTACAAACAATATGATTTTTAAAAACTTAAAATACTTCTTTGCAGGGACGCTTTTTGGCATTATTGCTATCAAATCAGAAATTGTTTCTTGGTTCAGAATACAAGAAATGTTTAGGCTTGACAATTTCCATATGTATGGTGTCATGGGCGTAGCAGTAGTTGTGGGTATAGTTTCTTTACAACTCATAAAACGTCTGAATATCAAAGATTTAGATGGCGAAAACATCACTACCAGCCCTAAGAAGTTTCAAAAAGGACAAGTCTATGGTGGACTCATTTTTGGCTTTGGTTGGGTGCTGACGAGTGCTTGCTTTGGTCCACTTTTCGCATTAATGGGAGCTGGTTTCGGCGTAGTTTTCGTGATGTTTCTCTCTGCCCTTCTCGGAACTTGGGTCTATGGATATTTCCGAGATAAGTTGCCTAAGTAAAAAAATGGAGTCTATTTTAATTTTTGGCACGGTGCTTGTGATATACATTTCAAGACCACGCAATGCCGCCACAAAGTAGGGTCTCACTGAAAATTGCCATGAAAGTTTGGCATACAAATTGTTTAATTATTGTTATCCTTTCTTTGCCGCCACGAAGAAAAGATACGAAGCTCAATCTGGGTCTTTCTCTTTAGGAAGGCTCAGATTAAAAGCTCGACAGAACTTGTTCTGAAAATAATGTGGCGGAAATCTCTTCAATTATTAGAATTTCCTTTCCAGAGTAGTCAAAACTACCGTTTACTCATTCATCATTATTTTCTCGACATTGTTCATCTTAGTTTTCAGAAAGACTACGTTATCTATCGTAATTTAGCTTTCTGAAAACTAAGAGCCAGACATTGCAATAACTTGGCTTTTTTGCCAAATAAAAATAATGACAACCTCGGTTGTCGCCCGAAATACTGATTATTTAGAATTGTTGGCGGACGCTTCTAAAACTGTTAGATATTTCGGGAAAGTCTTTACGGAAAGGAAAGTTTTGCACCCTGTCAAGTGTTGGCGGACGCAAAGCAGGAATGTGAAATTACCAAATCCAGTCCGTATTTGTAAAGGAGAGTGAGACATACTTGTTCAGAGTTGTTGGCGGATAGTTCTGAGAAAAAGGGTCTCACTTCACCTTTTAACATTCGATTTTATTGAATCCTTACCCATAAAATTTTAATTACCCAATCCCATAATAAATACGAAGACCTCATAGCAATATGAGGTCTTTTTTTGTCTTGTTTCAAAATCATTTGGGCAAAATAAAACCCCAAGCACTGGCTTGAGGTTTTTGTATTTTTTATAGCTAATTGCTAACTTAAAACTTAACGACTTAGTAACTTAACAATTACCTACACTCTATGATAATCTCTTGCTTTAACTGTTCCAAAATTTGCCAATTCAAAATCTTCGGCTACTTTCGGCTGATGGAATAATGCCCTAAAAGTATCAATCATGTGGAACATACTTTCTGCTCTGCCTCTTGCGGTACGCATCATGTAATTGTCGATGTCTGCTTGCAACTGTTTGTCGAAAATATTTCTGAGGATTACTACATCTGTTTCGTTTTCACAGAAATTTTTAACTGTGTACATCTGAAAATTTTTCTTATTTTTCTCTGGGCGAAACAGTACCAAATGAAAATCGGTATCGTGCATAAATGAGATTACTCTTTCCTTAGAATAATCATAAAACATATTTTGTGAATCAACTAATAAATCGAGAATTTCTACTTCGTTATTGGTTAAATTAAGGTTTTTTGTGAGTTGCTTAGATTGTATTTTCATGATAGTAATGATAGTTTATTTGATGATTTTTTTGATGAAATTGTAATATTATTGTCAAATTTTGAGAATAAATATAACAATTCCAAACTTTGAAGACGTTATTTTTAGTATAAGAACAAAAGCAAAAAATCCTCAAAATACGGTATTTTGAGGATTTTTGTAATTCTGCCAAATCAAGGTTTAAAAATAAAATTACTTAAAAAAGTACAATTAATAATTTATACTTTCAAGAAATAGTATTTTGATAAAAAAGAAGATTTTTTTCATAAAAAGCCTTGTAATCGAAACTACTTTTTATGAAAAAACACTTTTTATAGAGATAAATACTCATTTTTTTATCCGAGAAGTCTCAGATTTAAAAATGAGTATTTATTCCTATAAAGTTGTAAAATGAGCTAAAAGAAGTGTTAAAATTCAGGTAATGTTTTTTTTGATTTTTTTTCAAAAACAGTAAAATCGTAAGTACTTTTTACCTTTTGGACATTCTTTCTAAAGTCTCTTTTTCGTTTTTGGAAAGGCTGTCGATACCCGTATTACTGATTTTGTCGAGAATGCGGTCTAATTCTTTTTGTTGTGCTGCACGCCGTTCATTGAATTTATCATCAATTGTTTGGTAACGGTCTGTGAAATACGGATAGACGTATCTGTAAAATAGATAGCCCAGAAGTGCAAGTAGTAGAATTTGCATGGGATTTTGTGTTGAAATTTGATAGAATGATTAGTTTTTATTTTTTCACCGCAAGGACGGGAAGACGCATTTTTTAATATACTTCTTGCAAAACATTTAGGAATAATTAATTTGGTTCATCTATTATTTATACGGGAATCCGTGGTACGGTTGAGATATAAACCTATTTATGAGAAATTAAACCTCAACCGTTCCACGGTTAGCAATGCCTTCCGTATAAATTATAGTTAAACCATTAATTTTCAAATTAACGAATTTCCAAATTTTCAAATTAAAACCCTACTCTTTTACCTCGAAGGTTTTCGGAATTTTCATCTCACGAGCGTAAGGCATCGGGGCGTATTGGTGAATACATTCCAGAAGATAATTCAAATCTGTGAAAAAATCAAATTGTATGTCTGGGTGCATTTTGACTACTTTTTTGTAAATAATATCCGTTCTTTTGGCAATGTATAAGGCAATTGTATCTGATTTTGAAGAATAAGTACTTACCCATTCCAACTGTTTTCTGAAACAATCACAGAGTAATTGTAGTGTCAGTTCAACTTCACCATATTTATCAGTAGTTGTCTTTACGTGTTCTGCAATTCGGGCATTAACGTACCGCATATCCATCATCAGATAACCAGACGAATAGTGATTCATTCTGTAGAGATTATCAATTTCTTTTCTGATTGCTTGTTTCCGAGATTCGAGGGTTGAACCTGATTCCAGCAATTCGTACTCTAATTTTTTGACTAATTTCTCATCTTTTGCTACCAATCTCAGAAGCATCTTATCTTTTTCCTTTTGTGGTAACGAAAGAATGAGTTCTTGTAAATCTTTCTCTATTTTTGCCATGAATATTTTTGATAGTCGTTGTTCGTTCAAAAACAAATTTACGTACAAGTCGTTTAGATTTTATGATTTGGTTTAATAAAAATAAAGGGATAATTATCGCCCTGACTGTGATGATTTGCTGGGGACTATCTCTGGGATTGCTGTTGAATTATACAATTGATTTTCGGAATCCTTGGGTATATGTGTTTATGTTGGTGCAAATGCACTTATATACGGGAATATTCATCACAACTCATGATGCGATTCATGGAGTGGTTGCTCCTCATAATCAAAGACTTAACTATTGGTTTGGGTTGATTTGTGCTACGCTTTTTAGTTTTAATAACTACAAAAAACTGAGTCGAAAACATCATCTTCATCACAAAAACGTAGTTACAGACGACGACCCCGATTATTATAATGGGAACTTTTTTACTTGGTGGTTCAAATTTGCCTTAGAGTATGTAACCA
This sequence comes from Cytophagales bacterium, assembly GCA_013298865.1. Taxonomy (GTDB): domain Bacteria; phylum Bacteroidota; class Bacteroidia; order Cytophagales; family Spirosomataceae; genus JAAFJL01. The sequence goes on from JAAFJL010000130.1 coordinate 10,355, forward strand.
TTTGGCAAATTCTGTTGATGGCTATTTCTTATAACTTATTGAAGCTGGTTTTCCCGATGTGGAATTTGATTCTTTTCTGGGAACTGCCCGCTATCATGAGTACCGTTCAATTATTTTATTTTGGCACTTACCTACCCCACCGTGGCGAACACGACCCTGCTGATATTTACAAATCCCGAAGCCAATCTCTTAACCATTTTGTAGCTTTTCTAAGTTGCTACTTTTTTGGGTATCATCACGAACACCACGCTTACCCATATCTTCCTTGGTGGAAATTAGCAAAAGCAAAAGAGCAATCGAATTTATTATAAGTATTTGTAAATCAATTAGTTAAAAACTGTTTGTTTTAAACATTTCCTAAAATTTCTATAAAAAAGGTTCTATGCTTTTTTATAGAAGAAAACTATAACTTCCCTTTTCGGCATTGTTTTTGTTCATTTTTGAGAATCGTACAATTAAACCGCCATTTAATTGGTAATCAAAATGAATACTTTTATTTCCTTTTTCAAAAGGAAGCGGAAAAACCTTGTTAGGTATTTTCTATTTTCCTCTATTCTTTTCCTACGTTTTAGTTCATCACAAGCTCAGATTTCTGGACGAGTTTTCAAAGATTATAATGTAAATGGTACATGGGATAGTACCCAAACCTACCTTGACCAAGGTCGTGCAGGAACAAAAGTTGAGGCTTTTAGTCCAAAAGGCGTTTTGTTGGGTAGTGCCGTTTCTGACGCATCAGGAAAATATACTATTCCGAATGTGATAGGTCCTGTTCGGGTGCATTTCTCGATGCCCGCTTACTATACCGACGGTTTCATTACCAAAAATTCGACCAGTCAATCCAATGTTCGTTTCTTGACAGCCCCTGCTACCAATGTTGATATAGGTATCAACTTCGGCGATGATTATTGTGGCGACAATGCCAATATGATTGTGGCTTGCTACGCTGTTGGGATTGGTGGACAAAGCGAGGACGCTATTGTTACGATACCTTATACGGCTTCAGGGACGAGTCCTTCTTTCAAAACCATGATGAATTCTCCTCTTGCTTTTATGGGTTGCGTATGGGGAGGGGCATATCAGAAGGAATCTGGTTCATTTTTTACAGCATCATTCATGAAACGCCATGCGGCATTTGGGGTTGGTGGACCAAGTGCGATTTATGTTACAAAAAATGCAAATACACCAGCATCAGCTACTTCTGAAGTTTATATCAAACTATCTGATTTTGGGATAGAAGTTGGTCCAGACCCTCATTTAACCTCTGACTATCAATCAGATATTATTAATCCTAATGGAAACCCTTATGATTTGGTTGGTAAAATGTCATTGGGAGATATTGACATCACTAATGACGGAGAATATCTTTTTGTGTCGAATCTATGGAATTGTAAAATTTATAGAATCCATATCGGAAATCCACACAAGCCCGGTAATCAAATTACTGCAGCAGATATAGCCGAATATGATATTCCACACCCTTGGGATGAAGTAAATGTTGGTTTGGCACGCCCCTTCGGTTTTGCATCCAGACAAGGGAAGATGTATGTTGGAATTATTTGTGATGCTTCAATCACTCAAAAGAAATCAGATTTAAAAGCAAGAGTTTACGAAATGTCACCTGATGACCCTGCTAATCCTAACTGGACTTTACTCATTGAATTTCCTTTGGATTACGAAAAAGGTCAAGCTACAGGCGAACGCCCAGAAAGTAAATATTGGTTTCCGTGGACAAACGCCAATCAATCTTGGTACACCAATACACTTCCTGCTTTCATGAAAGAAAAGTATATTTCTTACCCAATGCCAATGTTATCAGATATTGAAATTGATGCTGATGGCACTATGGTAGTAGCATTTATGGATAGATTCAGTCATCAAGCTCGCTTGGGTGGTCCTGATGCTTACGGAAATACGCACGGAATCGGTGGTTTTGACCCTCGGATTGGTGGAGATGTTCTCAGAATTGGGAAGTGTAATGGCGTATGGACTTTAGAAAATAATGGTTCTGTCTGTGGAGGAACTCCAACTCCTGGGAAAGATAATGCACAAGGACCAGGTGGCGGAGAGTTTTATCATGGAGATGGCAATGCACCGCTCGGACATAACGAATTAAGTGTTGGTTCGTTGGCTTTCAGACCAGGTTCAAGAGAAATAATACTTTCTGCTACCGACCCAATTGGACCATACAGTGCTGGTATTACTTGGTTAGATAACGAAACAGGTGCAAAAAAACGTTCTTATGAAATTTTGGAAGGACTGAGTGCTATTTTGGCAAATGCTCCTCTCCAGTTTGGTAAAGCGGCTTCTTTGGGCGATGTGAATATGATGTGTAAATCGTCTCCGCTCGAAATTGGCAACCGTGTTTGGCGTGATGATAATGGTAACGGCATCCAAGATGCAGGCGAACCGGGTATTGAAGGAGTAGCTTTGGAAGTAGTAAATCCTGACGGAATTGTTGTAGGAAGAGATACTACCGATGCCAATGGTGTTTATGCTTTTAATCATTATAATGTAGTTGAGCCAAATCCGAAATATCGAGTTTTGGGCTTACAGCCTTTTACAAAATATGTTGTTAAATTAAAAGGAAAAGTAACCAGTCCAGTTGCCAGAGTTGGTAAAAAAGCTAAAGCAATTTCAGGAATGGATTATTTTATCATGAATAAAACAACTGCTGATTCGCTCAATAATAAAGGAGCATTGATTGATGGGGCTGTTTTAGGTGGAACAAACGCAGGTACAGGAGCAAACCAAGATTTATTAGATTCTGACGGAGTGCTTGACTTGGCTGCGGGGGATGCCATCATTCCTTTTACAACAGAAGCTATCGGACAATCTAACCATACTTATGATTTTGCTTATTGCCCATTGCCGATTTTTAGTGTAATAGCAACCAAAGCAACTTGTGACCCAATCACTGATAAACCATCGGGAAATGCCAGTATTATGTTGACAAATATGGAGTTTTCAAATCGTGTGGGATATTCGCTTGGTACAACTTATTCGGGGGCGGATTTTGCCTCTGCTACTTTACTGAATGGGGCAACTTTCTTTAACATTAGTAATTTACCAAGTGCTTCGGTAGCACAAATCTATACCGTAAGGGTTTATAACGGAGATAATAATTGTTACCGAGAAATTAAAGTAACCATTGACCCTACTGTTTGTACGCCTTGTAAACATACGATTACGGCAAGTAATATTGCGGTAAATAACAATGGCACAACAACAAACCCTGCGGATGATACTTTTACGGCACAAATAAAAGCTACGGCAATTAGCCCAGGGGCAGCAGGACTTTATGAAGTTGTTTTGAATGCAAATCCTGATGGGACTGGAGGAACTGTCTTGAATGTTGGAGGGACTGCTTATGGACAAACCATAAAAGTTGGCGGAGGATTATTAACTGCTAACGGTCAACCAGTTAAGTTAACGATTCGGGATAAAAATAAACCTGCTTGTTTTGAAACAATTTCGGTTCAAGCTGATCCATTTAGATTAAATTGCCCAACAGCACCAGTTTGTTTACCTGTAACAAGTGCGAAGAAATAGGTTTGTGGTTTGTCTATGATTTGGGATTATAGAAATAATCAATAACGCAATAAATTCATGTTTTTTGTAGAAATATTTAAACTTTATTATCGTTTATAATGTTTTACCCACAATTATGAACCTTTTAAATCGCTCATATTAGAATGAAAAAGCACATTATTATACAATTAGGAATGATAATGTTCCTTTTTTTCTTCGGTTGCAAAGAAGAAGTTAATCCTTTTGATGAAGCCTACGGATTTTATACTGGTTTAAGTTACGACCCAAGAGTATATTCAAATGAAAGAGCAAATGTATGTCTTGGATGGGAAATGGAATTGAGAGATTTAGGTAATAATGATATTGTGATGTTTGTCTATTGTAAAGAAGGAGACCCTAATACCCTCAAAAAATCTAAGTTTGTGAACTTGAAGATAGGAACAACATTACAAAACTCTGTTCTGATTGATTTTAACCATGGAGGTAGTTCTCCATGGGAGATAAAATATGGTTTGTTTGATAGTAAAAATAAGCAAATTGGTTTCATTGGTAAACAACGTATCAATTACACAAAAAGCTATATAGATGAAATGTATCTTTATATTCCGCAAGTAATATCTATCACAGGCGATACGTTGATACGCTATTTTGGAAAAAAACAGTTCAAAGAAGTACAGTTGTAGGTAGTTTTTCAATTATCAACGAGCAATAAACAATTTTTGTTTACCCAAATTTAGAGGTTTAAAGAAAAAACGAAATGTTATCTCTAAACCTCTTCGTTTTTTTAGAAACTTAACAAATTCAAACTTTTACTTCACTCTATTGATAGTGTATTCAACTAAACCTGCCAATGATGTACGATAAATTGAGTCTGAGAAAGTACTGAGAATATCCAAAGACTCTTGTTTGTAGCGTTCCATTACTTTATTGGCGTATTGGAGTCCCCCAGATTTTTTCACGAAATCAATTACTTCTTCTACTTTATTGGGTTTTTCAGATTCGTTTTTGATGATATTGATAATCTTTCTTTTGGTACTCCAATCGCTTTGGTTAAGGGCAAAAATCAAGGGCAATGTCATTTTCTTTTCTTTAATATCAATACCCAAAGGTTTCCCGATTTCGGCATCGCCATAATCAAAAAGGTCATCTTTTATTTGGAAAGCTATTCCTATTTTTTCTCCAAAAATGCGTGCTTTTTCAACAGTTTCGGCATCTGCACCAACAGAAGAAACTCCTGCACCACAGCAAGCAGCAATTAATGTAGCAGTTTTTTGTCGAATAATTTCAAAATAAACTTCTTCTGTAATGTCCAATTTTCGAGCTTTTTCTATTTGCAATAATTCTCCCTCAGAAATTTCCCTTACGGCAGTAGAAACTATTTTCAGAATATCAAAATCGTTGTTATCAATAGAAAGTAAAAGCCCTTTTGAAAGTAAATAATCCCCTACCAAAACGGCAATTTTATTTTTCCAAACTGCATTTACCGAGAAAAAACCTCTGCGATAATTCGATTCGTCCACCACGTCATCATGTACAAGCGTAGCCGTATGCAAAAGTTCAATCAGGGCTGCTCCACGGTGGGTTTTTTCATTGATTTCTCCACAAAGTCCTGCCGTCAGAAATACAAACATTGGTCTCAGTTGCTTACCTTTTCGCTGCACAATATAGTTCATGATGGTATCTAAGAGCATGACTTTTGTTTTCATAAAACTCCTAAATTTCCCCTCAAAAGCATCCATTTCTTTAGCGATAGGTGCTTGTATTTCCTTAATTGATAAACCCATTTTTTAAAACATAATTTGGCAAATTACTGGTAGGTATAATGATGTGACATTTATCATATATCCGACTGTACATAAAAGATTCGCAAATTACACCTTAAAATAAAAACTTGTATCTGAATCCTATTTAATTAACCTAATTA
>JAAFJL010000131.1 GCA_013298865.1 Cytophagales bacterium
TTCCAGCCGTTACCGAGTGTAGATTTTCCCAATCTTCGGCAATAGGTTTCCAAGGCAATTGATTTTGATAACCAATTACCCAATTCTGACTCATTGCAGCGATTATAGAGATTTTGGGCATTTTGTTAGAAGCATTTGTTCAATAAAATTTCATAAAGTCAATTCAATATACCAAAAATATCTCAAAACAAAAAAGCCTCTCAAATTAAGTTTTGAGAGGCTTTTTGTTGATTTATCAATTATATCTTCGCTGTTTTTACAGTTTTGATAATTCTTGCTGCTACTTTATATGGATCAGCTGCCGAGTTCGGACGACGGTCTTCTAACCAACCTTTCCATCCTTTTTGTACTGCCGCAATCGGAATACGAATTGATGCACCACGGTCGGAAACTCCGTAAGAGAATTGGTCGATTGATTGTGTTTCGTGTTTACCAGTCAAACGCATATGGTTATCTGCTCCATAAACTTCGATATGCTCTTTCACAAATGGAGCAAATGCCTGACAAATAATATCGTAAGTTTCTTTCTTACCTGCTGTTCTCAATGCAGTGTTCGAGAAGTTTGCGTGCATACCAGAACCATTCCAGTCAGTATCTCCCAATGGCTTACAGTGGTAGTTTACCCAAACGCCATATTTCTCACAAGTTCTTTCTAATAAATAACGAGCAACCCAGATTTCGTCACCAGCTTGTTTAGCACCTTTTGCAAAACATTGGAATTCCCATTGTCCTGCTGCTACTTCAGCATTGATACCTTCAACATTCAATCCAGCTTGAAGGCAAATTTCTAAATGTTCTTCAACAATTTCACGTCCGTAGGCATTTCTTGCTCCAACTGAACAATAATATGGACCTTGTGGGCGTGGGTAACCGTTTGCAGGGAAACCTAATGGAAGATTAGTTTCACTGTCATACAAGAAATACTCTTGCTCGAAACCGAACCAAAAATCGTTGTCATCATCTTCAATTAAAGCACGACCATTTGATTCATGAGCATTTCCTTTTGAATCCAACACTTCACACATGACCAAATATGATGGAGTTCCTAATTTAGAACGCTCAGGATCTGGACAAATAAATACAGGCTTTAATTGGCAGTCAGAAGAACCACCTGGAGCTTGTTCGGTAGATGACCCATCAAAAGACCACATATCACAGTCTTCTAATTTTCCAGAAAAATTGGTTTCAATTTTAGTCTTTGAACGAAGACTTTGTGTTGGTTTGTAGCCATCAAGCCAGATGTACTCAAGTTTTGCTTTTGCCATGGTTTTGTTATACTAAATATGGTTGTCTAAAACATTTTTAGGGTTGAAATACAGTAGAAATTCAGAATATCAAAATTTGAAAAAAATGAAGTATTGAAACTCAAATTAAACTATGTTTGTATGATAAATCTCTTTTTATTTCAGAATATGCTACAAATTTAAAGCATAAAATTAGAATAATGCAAAAAAAATCTAAATTTTTGTTAAATTTTAAACTTCATTTTCAAAACTTTAAAAAATTCATTTTTCATTTTTCGTAAAATAAGTAATTGAACACTATTTGAAATAATATTTTGTCTTTTACTAAAATACCCAAGTTTAATTCTGATTTTGTTGATTTTCGCAGAATAAATAAAAAATCTTAGAAAAGTAAAATTTATTCTTTGTAAAGTGATTTACTTCCATTGTTTCACCCAAATCTAATTTATTGTACCTTTGCAAAAGGTGTCAAAAACTTAAAATAATTACAAATGGCAATTGCAAGATTCAAAGCACTTGAACTGGCTCAGTCACGGCAACAAGTGACAATTAAAATTCCGAATGAAAAAGTAACGGATTTCTATGGAAGTAATACCTTTAGTGATGATGTAATGCGTTCGTTGCTCAGTCCAGAGGCGTATTCCAAAATAAATAATGCTATCAAAGATGGAAAAAAGATTGACCGAGAAGCTGCGGACGAAGTAGCTGCCGCCATGAAATCTTGGGCAATTTCCAGAGGAGCAACGCATTACACGCACTGGTTTCAACCTCTAACAGGAACAACTGCCGAAAAACACGATGCTTTTTTTGATATTACGGCATCTGGCAAAGCAGTTGAAAAATTCAAAGGTTCGGCATTAGTACAACAAGAACCCGATGCGTCATCATTCCCAAATGGTGGAATTCGCTCAACTTTTGAGGCAAGAGGTTACACCGCATGGGATCCTTCTTCTCCAGCTTTTATCATGGAAAATACTGCTGGCACTGCCACGCTTTGTATTCCTTCGGTTTTTGTTTCATACACTGGCGAGGCACTCGATTATAAAACTCCATTGTTAAAATCTATTGAATTGGTTGACAAAGCAGCAACTAAAATCATGAATGAGTATTTCAGCAGGGAGGTTGATAAGGTCATTCCAACTTTGGGTGCTGAACAAGAGTATTTTTTAATTGATGAAGCCTTGTATAACGCTCGCCCTGACATCATGATGGCTGGAAGAACAGTTTTCGGACATTCACCTGCCAAAGGTCAACAACTGGAAGATCATTATTTTGGGTCAATACCTCCACGTGTCAATGCCTTCATGGTAGATTTTGAACAAGAAGCCTTGAAATTAGGAATGCCTGTAAGAACACGGCATAACGAAGTTGCTCCATCACAATATGAGGTTGCTCCAACTTTTGAAGAAGTAAATCTTGCCTGTGACCATAATGCACTTTTAATGGATTTGATGGCAAAAGTTGCCGCAAGACATAAATTGAAGGTACTTTTTCATGAAAAACCCTTCGCAGGAATCAATGGTTCAGGAAAACACAATAACTGGTCGCTGGCAACGGATACGGGGATAAATTTATTAGCACCTTCAACAAAACCAAAGGAAAATTTGCGGTTTTTGGTGTTTTTTGTGAATATTATTAAAGCCGTACATGACTATGCAGATTTGTTGCGGTCTTCAATCGCTTCGGCAGGAAATGAACATCGTTTAGGTGCCAATGAAGCTCCGCCCGCAATTGTCTCAATTTTTATTGGCTCTGAATTAAGTAGAGTTTTGAATGATGTTGAAAACCTTTCAGAATTACACGATATTAAATTAGAAAAAGGTGATAACGTATATTTGCGTTTAGGAATCAATAAGATACCAGCAGTTTTGTTGGATAATACTGACCGAAATCGAACTTCTCCATTTGCCTTTACAGGAAATAAATTTGAATTCAGGGCAGTTGGTTCATCAGCAAATTCTGCTACTCCAATGACCATTTTGAACACAATTGTTGCTAATCAGTTATTCAAGTTTAGAGAAGAAGTAGATGTTATTTTAGAAAAGGATGTAAAAAAAGAATTGGCAATTATTCAGGTTCTGAAAAAATATATCAAAGCCTCCCGAAATATCATTTTTGAAGGCAACGGATATTCTGATGATTGGGTGGCGGAAGCTGAAAAACGTGGACTTTCTAATCTGAAAACTACGCCAGAAGCCTTACAAAAATCTGTCGATGCAAAAGCGATTGATTTACTAACAAAACACGGAATTTTCAACGAAACTGAAATGCACGCACGTTTTGAGATTGAGTTGGAAAACTATATTAAAAAGGTACAAATTGAGTCTCGTGTGATTGGGGATTTGGCAATTAATCATATCGTTTCTACTTCATTGAAATACCAAACTCAATTGGTTGACAATGTACGTGGACAAAAGGAAATAGGAATTGACCCGCAATATTTTGCTCCGACCGTAGAAATTATCAAAAGAATTTCCAAGCATACGTCTAAAATTACAACCCTTTGCGATGACATGACCGAAGCAAGAAAAGAGGCAAACAACGTAGAAGGTTTAGAAGAAAGAGCGAAATTATATAGTACCAAAGTGAAAGATTTCTTTGAGGAAATACGCTATCATGTAGATAAATTAGAGCTCATCGTTGACGACGATGAATGGCCTTTATTGAAATACAGAGAGTTGTTAATGATTAGATAGGAAAACAATTTGAAAATAAACTAATTTGGAAATTTGGAAATCAATCAATTTTAAAATGGATTTTCGGAAATCAAACTAAAGTTGCCGTTACATTAATTTCCAAATTAGCATATTTTCAAATTTCCAAATTGAATTAGTTTCCAAATTAATTTAACACCATAAAACCATATAAAAATCATGTCAAAAATTAACTTAGGTTTTGACCCCAAAGAAATTGCAGAATTAAAAAAAGAATGCAAAGAAGAAAACTCCACTTTTATTTATGTTGATGACGAAGAAGGAGACTATCTTGGCGAAGGCGAATACGCTCATATACATTTCGTAGGAATGCGAGATGGAAAAGAAGTTATTTTCGATGCAGTGGTTTATACATTGAGACTGCACCACAGTAGCTTGGTTTATGAAGAAGCGGAACGCCGTGTCATGAAAATTTATCCACTTTTTGTTCCACCAGAAAATCGTGATGAGACTTATCAGGCTAATGACGAAATGGACGAAGAAATAGAATTATTGATTCAGGAGTTTATTGAAGAAATAGAAGAAAACGAAGAAGTAAAAGTTGCCGAAGGTGTAGAAGAAGAGAAGGATTTTGAATACGGAATAGGTTTGGATGTATATTTGAATGTTGAAGAAATAGACGAAGACGTACTTGAAAAATTCGTTGAGGAATATACCACAAATACACTAAAATTCGACCCAACAATGTACTCATTCAAGTCTGATGATGAAGATATGGATTAGTTAGGTATGAGGTCATAGGTAGTAAATTTTTTGAGAAAGTGCTTGTATTTTTTCTAATTAAAAAAATACAGGTATTTGATAATCAATAATTTGTATTTATGTTCAACTTAATAACTTAAATTAAAACAGTTCTTCCATTATTTACACGGGAATCCGTGGTACGGTTGAGACTAAAACCCATTTATGAGAAATTAAATCTCAACCGTTCCACGGTTATCAATGCCTTCCGACTGTGCGTCCCAGAATCAATTACAGAAGAACCATTAAAACTTAACGACTACTTAGAAATAAATAACAGAATGGCTCAATTTCAAGGAACTGAAAATTATATTGCTACTCGTGCTTTGCAAGTAGCAGTAAATGCTTCGGTAACATTACAAAAACCCCTTTTGATTAAGGGTGAACCAGGTACAGGAAAAACTTTATTAGCTTTTGAAGTTGCGAAGGCTTTGGGCAAAAAGATTTTTACTTGGAATATCAAATCTACTACAACTGCTCAACAAGGTCTGTATGAATACGATGCCGTTTCTCGTTTGCGTGATTCACAATTGGGTGATTCCGACATTAATGATATTCGCCAATATATCAAAAAAGGTAAACTATGGGAAGCATTTGAATCTGAAGAGCAAGTTGTTTTGTTAATTGATGAAATTGACAAAGCCGATATTGAATTCCCGAATGATTTATTGAATGAAATTGATAAAATGGAGTTTTATTGTTACGAATTAAAGGAAACGATAAAGGCTGTTCAGCGTCCAATAATTATCATTACTTCCAACAACGAAAAAGAATTACCCGATGCTTTCTTGCGTAGGTGTTTCTTCCATTTTATTAGTTTCCCAGACAGAGAAACGATGAAACAAATCGTGGATGTACACTATCCGAAATTAGAAGAAACTCTACTAAGTAATTCATTATCAATATTTTATGGTGTCAGAGACGTAAAGGCTCTAAAGAAAAAACCTTCCACATCCGAATTGATTGATTGGATAAAATTGCTTTTAGTGGGAAAAGTTTCGGGGGATTTATTGGAGGATTTCAAGACCAATACCGAAGTGCCACCATTCATTGGGGCTTTATTGAAAAATGAGCAAGATACTGGTCTGTATGAGGCTTTGAGGAATAGAACTAAACGATCTTATTGAAACAAAAAAGAGTCTCTTGAATTTCAAGAGACTCTTTTTTGTTTTTGAAATGTTTCTTCTTTAACTTTTTTTCATGTTTTCCATTACTCCGTTTTCGTAGAGACTCCCACCTAAATCCCAAACATCCCAAGTCTAAAAAAACGCCAAATTGAAAATCAAAATACCAAGTAAATCTTTGTAGGAATATTTTTTCGTAAATTGCATCATCAAATTTGACGAGAGGTATTTTTCTCTTATCAAAATTTCATATTTATCTCATTATCCACCCTGTAGCTCATCTTGAAAATGAAACCTTACAGAGTTATTCTCTACTACAATTACACGCCGATAACCAATACTGAGGAATATCGTGAGCGTCACCATCTTTTTTGTATCCAAAATCATTTATTGGGTAGAATTATCGTCGCTGAGGAGGGTCTCAACGGCACTGTCTCTGGTTTAACTGCCGACTGCGAAGTCTATATGAAATGGCTTGAATCTGACCCAATTTTTGAGGGTACAAACTTCGATTTCAAAGTTGAAGAGCATGAAGGACATACTTTTCAGAAATTGCACGTTCGGGTAAAAAATGAAATAGTTAATTCTGATTTGCCCGTAAATCCCAGAGTCAGAACGGGTAAGCATTTAGAACCAGCAGATTTCAAGAATATGCTCACCGACCCAGACGTGGTTTTGGTAGATATGCGTTCCAATTACGAACATAGCGTTGGCAAATTCAAAGGTGCGGTTACTTTCGACATGGAAAACCTCAGAGAACTGCCAGACCACATTGAAGAAATCAAGCATTTGAAAGATAAAAAAATCATTACCTACTGTACAGGAGGCATTAAATGTGAAAAAGCATCTGCCTATTTGTTGGAAAGAGGTTTTGAAAATGTCTATCAATTACACGGTGGAATCATCAAATACGGCTTAGAAGAAGGCGGCGAAGATTTTGAAGGAAAATGTTACGTTTTCGATGGTAGAATCACAACTGATGTCAATTCTGTTAATCCAAGTGTTTATTCTGAATGCCATATTTGTCATGAAAAATCTGATTTTATGGTCAACTGTGCCAATCCAGAATGCAACGAACATTTGGCGATTTGTCCTTCTTGTTTAGAAAAAATGGATGGTGCGTGTTCAGAAGAATGTAAAACTCACCCAAGGAAACGACCTTATAATCCAGCTGGTTATTACGTAAAACAATCAGACAATTACACGCCATTGCAGGGATTTAAAAGTAGAGAAAGAACCAAAATTTTACAACCAAATGATTGATAATCAAATAGATATAAATCCAAGTAATAAGAAGGTAGCCTTTTATACTTTAGGTTGTAAACTGAATTATTCTGAAACCTCTACCATTTCCAGAATGTTTGAAAACAAGGGGTATCAGAAAGTAGAGTTCAATCAGAAACCAGATATTTTTATCATCAATACTTGTTCCGTTACGGAAAATGCTGATAAAAAATGCAAGAAAATTGTACGTGAAGCTCAGAAAATAAATCCTGATGGTTACGTAGCTATTATCGGATGTTATGCTCAACTGAAACCACAAGAAATCTCTGAAATTGAAGGAGTGGATGCCGTTTTGGGTGCTGCTGAAAAATTCCAATTAGTTGATTTATTGGACGGCTTCAAAAAAGAACCCAAAGGAGAAAAAGCCAAAGTTTATAATCAAAACATTGAGGAGGCAATTGAATACCATACTTCCTATTCTTTGAACGACCGAACCAGAACATTTTTGAAAGTTCAGGACGGTTGCGATTATCCATGTGCCTATTGTACGATTCCCTTGGCACGTGGAAAAAGTCGGTCGGATACAATTGAAAATGTTCTCAAAGCCGCCCAAGAAATTGCCAATAAAGGCGTAAAAGAAATCGTTTTAACGGGCGTAAATATTGGAGATTTTGGTTTGCTTAATGGCAAAAGAGATAACACATTTTTAGACTTAATCAAAGCTCTTGATGAAGTTGAGGGAATTGAAAGATTCAGAATTTCATCAATTGAACCCAATTTGTTGACTGACGAAATCATTGAGTTTGTAGCTCAATCAAAACGATTTGTACCTCATTTTCACATTCCTTTGCAATCGGGTTCAAACAAAGTTTTGGGCTTGATGAAACGTCGATACAAAAGAGAATTATATGTTGACCGAGTAACAAAAATCAAGAGCCTGATGCCGCATTGTTGTATTGGAGTTGATGTAATTGTGGGGCATCCAGGAGAAACAGAAGAAGAGTTTTTAGTCACTTATAATTTTTTGAACGAACTCAATATCAGTTACTTACACGTTTTTACGTATTCAGAAAGAGAAAATACTTTAGCCCTAACAATTAAGCCAGTTGTTCCGCAACACAAACGAGCCGAACGTTCAAAAATGTTACATATTTTGTCTGACAAAAAACGCAGATTTTTTTACGAAAATCAAATTGGAAAAGAGTGTTCAGTACTTTTTGAAGAAGATATTACCGATGGAATGATGCAGGGTTTTACCGAAAACTACGTAAGAGTAATTGCAAAATACGACCCATTGTTAATCAATGAAACCAAACGAATTAGACTACTAAATATCAATAACGATATGCTCGTTGAAGTAGAAGAAGTTGAAAGTTTTGAATTCGTGGGTTGATATTTTTACAAATCAGAATTTGATTAGATTTGACAACTTTTTTGAACGGAATTAATTATATACTATTTGGCGGGTTATCAAAAAAACTCTCCCCCAGCCCCTCTCCTGCTGAGAGGGGGAGCATTTATCGACGAATTTCTCCCCTCTCAGCAGGAGAGGGGTCGGGGGAGAGGTTTTTCTAAGTCAAACACATCTGTTTTTGAAAGTTGTCAAATCTTTGTAAATCAACAAAAAAGGAGTTCCTCAAAATGAGAAACTCCTTTTTTTATCTATTAACTCGAAAAACAAAAATCGAGCATCGAAACAAATTACTTCACTTCCTCAAAAGCTACGTCTTCTGCTTCTGGAGAACTTCCTGCGTTGCTTGCTTCTCCACCTGCATTACCAGTTGGTTCGCCTTGTTGTGCTTCGCCACCTTGTGCATACATTTCCTGAGAAGCTGCCTGCCAAGCGTTGTTCATTGCCTCTAAAGCAGAATCAATCGAAGCGGCATCACGAGAAGCATGAGCTACACGTAATTGCTCTAAAGCTCCTTCAATGGCAGTTTTATTAGATTCTGTCAATTTATCTCCGTACTCTTTCAATTGTTTTTCAGTAGTGAAAATCATTGAATCTGCTTGGTTTACTTTATCAACTAAATCTCTTTCTGCTTTGTCAGATGCCTCGTTGGCTTTCGCTTCTGCACGCATTCTTTCAATATCTGCATCAGAAAGTCCGCTTGATGCTTCGATACGAATATTACTTTCTTTGTTAGTTCCTTTATCTTTTGCAGTAACATTCAAGATACCGTTGGCATCAATATTAAAAGTAACTTCAACTTGTGGGATTCCTCTTGGTGCTGGTGGAATACCATCTAAGTGGAAACGTCCCAATGAACGGTTATTGGCTGCCATCGGACGCTCGCCTTGCAATACGTTCAATTCTACCGAAGGCTGATTGTCTGATGCCGTAGAGAAGGTCTCAGATTTTCTTGTAGGAATCGTAGTATTAGCTTCAATCAATTTAGTGAAAACTCCACCGTAAGTTTCGATACCCAATGACAAAGGAATTACATCAACCAAAAGTATATCTTTTACTTCACCCGTAAGAACTCCACCTTGAATCGCCGCACCAACTGCAACAGCTTCATCTGGATTTACTCCTTTTGAAGGTTTTTTTCCAAAGAATTTCTCAACTTCTTCTTGAACACGTGGCATACGAGTTGAACCTCCAACCAAAATTACTTCGTCAATATCTGCATTCGAGAAACCTGAGTTTTTCATGGCACGCTTACAAGGCTCTAACATTCTTTTGATTAAAGAATCTGCCAACTGCTCAAATTTCGCACGAGTCAAAGTTTCTACCAAGTGTTCAGGAATTCCGTTCACTGGGAAGATATAAGGTAAGTTGATTTCTGTTGAAGCACTTGACGACAATTCAACTTTAGCTTTTTCTGCTGCTTCTTTCAAACGTTGCAAAGCCATCGCATCCTGACGCAAATCAACACCTTTAGCCAATTTGAAATTATCAGCTAACCAGTTAATAATTACTTGGTCAAAATCATCTCCACCTAAATGTGTATCTCCATCCGTAGCTTTTACTTCAAACATACCATCGCCCAACTCAAGAACAGACACGTCGAAAGTACCTCCACCTAAGTCAAAAACGGCAATTTTCATATCTTTACCACCTTTGTCCAAACCGTATGCTAAAGCCGCAGCAGTAGGTTCGTTGATGATACGTTTTACATCTAAACCAGCAATTTGACCTGCCTCTTTAGTAGCCTGACGCTCTGAATCGTTGAAATAAGCTGGAACTGTGATTACAGCCTCAGAAACAGTTTGTCCCAAATAGTCCTCAGCAGTTTGCTTCATTTTCGTAAGAATCTGAGCAGAAATTTCTTGAGGTGTGTAAAGTTTATCCCCAATACGTACACGTGGCGTATCGTTTGTACCTTGTTCAACGGTGTAAGCAACCGTTTTCATTTCGCTTGTTGCTTCGCTAAAACGTCTTCCCATGAAACGCTTTATTGAAGAAATTGTATTCTTAGGATTTGTAATTGCCTGACGTTTCGCTGGATCGCCAACTTTACGCTCGCCATTGCCATTATCCAAAAAGGCAACGATTGAAGGTGTAGTACGACGACCTTCCGAGTTAGCAATCACTACTGGTTCGTTACCTTCCATTACGGCAACACATGAATTGGTAGTTCCTAAGTCAATACCGATAATTTTTCCCATTTTTTTATTTATTTTTAAAGAATTCGATGGTAATTGTCTGAAAAACTGTCAGAATTCTCAGACGTAAAACAAAGAATCAATAGTAATGCCAATGGAAAAAATGGCGTTTTTTAGTGCCAGAATGTCATAATTTAGGACAAAATGAAATAAATATTTTCTTAAAAAATGTTGTATTGGCAGAAAAAATCAAGAAAATTGTCAAAATTGAAGTTTTGAAAGAAGAGTGAAAATTTTAGAACCTCTCTATTCAATCCAAATGAAAAAAACGAAAGCTACCCAATCAGTCGCTTTTTTTGTTTATTTTGTAATTATATTCCCAAAAAGCAATGACATTTAAAATTTTACCCTCCTCAATTTTGTTTTACCACTATCACTTTTCTGATGATGAAATAACAGCATTGCTCAAAAACCTTCCTCAGTATCAAAATACGATTCAAGATTTTACTTTTTATACGTCAAGTTCTGTCGTCTATTCTTCTAAAATTGAAGGGGTTGATGTTGAATTAGATTCTTATTTAAAACACAAATTGTTAGGCGTAAAATTTTTGGTTGATTACACTAAAAAAGCTGATGATTTATTTGATGCCTACTCGTTTGCAAGAAATAGATTTTTAGATGAAAAAAATCTGCTGGAGGCTCACAAATTAATAACCAAGAATTTTCTACGAGCTTCTGAAAGAGGGCGTTGGCGAAACGCTCCAATGTTTGTCATGAATGGTGAGAAAATTTTATATGTCGCAACAGAACCCTCAAAAGTAAAAATTGAACTAAAAAAGTTTTTCCATGACCTAAAATTACTTTTGAAAGCAGAGTTAACTTTGAAAGAAACATTCTTTTATGCTTCGCTTTTACATTTAATTTTTTTGAATATTCATCCATTAAACGATGGAAATGGACGTACAGCAAGATTACTGGAAAAATGGTTTTTAGCTTCTAAATTTGGAGACTCGTTATGGCAAATTCCTTCTGAAAAACATTACTATAAAAACAAAAATGATTATTATCTTAATTTGCAACGTGTTGGTTTTGAGTACGATACAATGAATTACTCTAAAGCCCTACCCTTTGTAAATATGTTGGTTGAAAGTCTGAAATAGCAGTTGGGGTTGTGTGAAAAGTAAAAAGTTTATGAGTTAAAAGTTCGGAACTCTCTACAATTTAGCATATTGTTCTCTTTGGAAAACTTTAATTTTTTTACTCAACCCCAAATATAAATATAACCTTAAAATTAAATTCCTTACACTCATGCAATTTTCCCACTTACATTGTCATACTCAATATTCCCTCCTCGACGGGGCTTCTAAAATCCCTGACCTTTTTGCCAAAGCTAAGGCGGATAATATGCCCGCCATCGCTATTACTGACCATGGAAATATGTTTGGTGCGTTTCAGTTTGTGGCAGAGGCTCAGAAACATGAGGGCGTAAAACCAATCGTGGGTTGTGAATTTTATGTAGTGGAAGACCGTCATAAACGTGCATTTACGAAGGAACAAAAAGACAAACGATACCACCAATTGATGCTCGCCAAAAATGCAGAAGGCTATGCTAACTTGGTGAAAATGTGTTCGTTAGGATATATTGAAGGACTTTATGGAAAATACCCACGTATCGACAAAGAACTGATTTTAAAACATCACAAAGGACTCATTGCCACGACTTGTTGCTTGGGTGCGTCCGTTCCGCAGGCGATTTTAAGACATGGCGAAGAGGAAGCTGAAAAGGAGTTCAAATGGTGGTTGGATTTGTTCGGAGAAGATTATTATGTGGAGGTTCAGAATCACCAAATTCCAGACCAGTTGCGTTGTAATGAGGTTTTATTGCGTTTTGCCAAAAAATATAATGTAAAAGTAATTGCCTCCAACGATTCTCATTATCTCGACCAAAAAGATGCGAATGCCCACGACATCCTCTTGTGTATCAACACGGGCGAAAAGCAAGCTACACCTACCTACAAGGACATTGACGATGATGCAGGGACATCCACAAAAGGCAAGCGTTTTGCTTTTTATAATGATGAATTTTACTTCAAGAATACTTCTGAAATGACCAAACTTTGGAGTCACGTTCCAGAGGCGATTGATAATACGAATGAGATTGTCGGGAAGATTGATACGTTAAAATTGAAGCAAGATATTTTGTTGCCCAATTTCGTGATTCCAGGTCAATTTGCGAATCAAGACGACTACCTCGAACACATCACTCGTGAGGGGGCAAGAAAGCGTTATGGCGAGGCTTGGGACTCTATTGAAGTGAAGGAACGCATTGATTTTGAACTTCATGTGATTAAAACAATGGGCTTTGCTGGTTACTTTTTAATTGTTGGCGATTTTATAGATGCAGGGCGAAACATGGGGGTTTTTGTGGGACCTGGGCGTGGTTCTGCCGCTGGTTCGGTAGTGGCTTATTGTATCGGAATTACAAATATTGACCCCATCAAATACAAATTACTGTTCGAGCGTTTCTTGAATCCTGACCGTAAATCAATGCCCGATATTGATACAGATTTTGACGATGATGGTCGCCAAAAAGTGATTGATTATGTGGTTGAAAAATATGGAAAACAGCAAGTTGCTCACATCGTTACTTATGGTACGATGGCTGCAAAAATGTCGATAAAAGATGTTGCCCGTGTGATGGATTTACCTCTGAATGAGTCTAACGAACTGGCAAAATTAGTGCCTGACAAGCCTGGGACTAACTTAAACCGTGTAATGAACGCACCGCTGACGGGTGCAAAATCATTAGCAGAAAAAGAGCAATTCCAAGCGGAGGACATTGAAAACGTGAAAAAACTGAGGGATATTCGTCGAGAAGGTTCTTTGCGTTCCAAGGTTTTGGAAGAGGCTTTGATTTTGGAAGGTTCGGTGCGTGGAACGGGTATTCATGCCGCTGGAATTATCATTGCCCCCAAAGATTTATCGGAGATTTTACCCGTTTATACTTCCAAAGAGGTGAACCTTTTGATTACCCAATTTGAAGGAAAAATCATTGAAGATGCAGGGGTAATTAAAATGGACTTTTTGGGTTTGAAAACCCTCTCGATTTTGAAAGAAGCCCTACGACTCATCAAACAAAATCACGGGGTCGTGATTGACTTGGACACCATTCCATTAGACGATAAAAAGACCTACGAATTATACCAAAGAGGGGAAACAAATGCGACTTTCCAGTTTGAATCTGGCGGAATGCAAAAGCACCTTTTGGACTTAAAACCCGATCAGTTTTCTGACCTGATTGCGATGAACGCCTTGTATCGTCCTGGTCCGATTGCGTACATTCCTAACTTCATTGCTCGTAAGCACGGGCGTGAAGAAATCTCTTACGATTTACCCATCATGGAAGAGTATCTTGCTGATACTTACGGCATTACGGTTTATCAAGAGCAAGTGATGTTGCTGTCTCAGAGTATTGCGGGCTTCTCGAAAGGGGATGCCGATGTACTCAGAAAGGCGATGGGTAAGAAGGATAGATACACGCTCGACAAGATGAAAAGTAAGTTTGTCGATGGGGCAAAAGAACGTGGACATCCCGAAGATAAACTCAATAAAGTTTGGACAGACTGGGAGGCATTTGCCCAGTACGCATTCAACAAATCTCACTCTACTTGCTATGCCTTTGTGGCTTATCAAACGGGCTATTTGAAGGCACATTATCCCTCAGAATACATGGCTGGGGTAATGTCAAATTCATTGGGGCAAATCGAAAAAATTACCTTTTTCATGGAGGAATGTCGTAGAATGGGATTGCCCGTTTTAGGTCCAGATATTAACGAATCTTATCGTTCGTTTGCTGTAAATAAAAAAGGAGAAATTCGTTTTGGATTAGCCGCCATTAAAGGCACTGGCGATGCCGCCGTGGAGAGTATTATTGAAGAAAGAGACAAAAATGGACCTTACAAAGATATTTTTGATTTTGTGAAACGAGTAAATCTCAGAACGGTAAACAAGAAAACCATTGAAAGTTTGGCGTATGGTGGTGGTTTTGATTGTTTTGAAGAAGCACAAGGATTGCACCGTGCCATTTATTTTGAAGATTCGGAAGGCTCAAATTTTATTGAAAAACTGATTCGTTTTGCCAATAAAGCTACCGAAGATGCTAATTCCGCTCAGGGGTCTTTGTTTGGGGCAATGGATGGTGGCGGAGGCGGTCAAATTGCTACGCCAAAAATCCCTCAAATTGAGAAATGGGGACAAATGGAAAAGTTAAAATTCGAGAAAGAAGTAGTAGGAATATACATTTCTGGGCATCCTTTAGACGAATATCGTTTAGAATTGGACAATTTTTGTAGTTGCACACTTGACCGAGTAATGGAACCTACTTTCCGAGGAAAAGACATTGCGGTAGGTGGCATCGTGACAAAATGTATTGAAAGATTCTCAAAAAATGGAAATCCGTTTATGCTTTTCACTTTGGAAGATTATAACGGAAGCTACGAGTTTGCTTTGTTTGGCGAAGACTTCGTAAATCTCTCAAAATACATCGCCCCAGACCGTTTCTTGTACATCAAAGGAGTCATAAAATCTAAATGGGGACGACCAGACGAATGGGAATTTAAACCCGTAAGTGTAAGACTTTTATCCGAAATCAGAAATCAATTAGCCAGAGAATTTAAAATCACAATAGGTTTGCAAATGATTAATAATGAACTCATTAGCCAAATAAATACCTTAGTTTC
>JAAFJL010000132.1 GCA_013298865.1 Cytophagales bacterium
CTTGAATTTCAAGTTGCTGACGACCTGAAAATGCACTACCGTATGCAAGAATATTATGGGATGATTAAGCGAAAATACGAATTGCCAATTAAACAAGTTGTAGTTTATATTGGGGCTGGTCAATCAAAAATGCCAACTGTTCTTGATGAAGATGGTAATCATTTTAAATATTTACTCATAGAAATTCACAAAGTAAGTTATCTAAAATTTTTAAACTCTAATCGTCCAGAAGAAATTTTATTTAGTATTTTGAGTAACTTTGGAGAAGAAACTCCTGAAAAGGCAGTTTTTGATATTTTGAGTAAAGTTGAAGAAAACTCCCACTCCGAAAATTCGTTTAAAAGACATTTCCAACAATTGCGTACCTTAGCAAGGTTGCGTAATTTAGAACCTTTAATTGATAAAGTAATGGACAGCGTAGCAAATTATATGAAAGATGAAAACGATATTTTGTATATCGTCGGTAAGAAACAAGGAGAAAGTAAATTTGTTTCTTATTTATTAAGAGAGACAAAATATAGTCTCGACCAAATCGCTGACATTGCAGGCGTTTCTGTTGATTTTGTAAAAAATGTTAACAAAAAAATATCTATTGATAAGTAACTGACTATTAATTCAATAAAAAAACATCCGCTCGAAATCAGCATCAAAAAGCCCATTTCAAGCGGATGTTTTCTTTTTTCATACCCCTCTATTCTGAGTTTTTTACGAAATAACCGAAAATATCCAAAATGATTTTCAAAGAAAAAGTAGTGGTAGAATCAATTGATGAAGCTAATATTCGTGTAAAAACGCTTACTGGGCAGATTGGAATGATTGAGGCAAAGAAAGTCTCAAAATCTGTTTGTGTGGGTAATATTTTGAGACATTGCGAACATGGGTTTTATGATATTGTTGATGAAGATTATAATGTTAATTTCTTATCCTAAGGTTTTCAAAAAAGCTCTGCTATTTCTTCCAATTCAGGCATTCAAAAAGTTGACTCTCTCTCATTATAGGTAATTAATTGGGACAATATTCCCACAACAATTGATTAAATTGCAGAAAAAAATCATAAAAATGAATCCTAAAAAAATATTATTATTCTCGGCGATATTCCTAATTATTGCCTGCTCAAAAAAAGTAGCTGAGGTTGCACCAACTCCTGTGGCACAACCAATTGTCGTAGAAGTAGAAGATACAACTCCGCCCAAAGGAGTAGCTGATTATGGACAATTGAGTGTCTCTGGAAATAAAATATTAGATAAAAATGGTAAACCTGTACAACTAAGAGGTATGTCCTTGTTTTGGAGCCAATGGATTGGTAAATATTACAATGAAGAAACCGTAAAATGGCTAAAAACTGACTGGAAATGCAATGTTATCAGAGCTGCAATGGCGGTTGAAAGTGGTGGATATTTGACTAATAAAGCCGCAGAAAAAGCTAAAGTCTATGCCGTGGTTGATGCTGCTATTAAAGAAGGAGTTTATGTAATAGTTGATTGGCATGACCACAAAGGCGAAGATCATTTGGAAAGTGCTAAAGAGTTTTTTGGAGAATTAGCAAAGAAATATGGTGACTATCCGAACTTGATTTATGAAACTTATAATGAGCCTTTGAATGTATCGTGGAGAAATGTTCTGAGACCTTATCACGAGGCTGTAATAGCCGAAATCAGGAAATATGATAGTGATAATCTTGTAATTTGTGGCACTCGTAATTGGTCGCAAAATGTAGATGATGTAATAGGTTATAAATTGGCTGATAAAAATACGGCTTACACACTACACTACTATGCCGCTACTCATAAGCAAGGACTAAGAGATATTGCAAAAAGGGCATTAGACAGTGATGTTCCTTTATTTGTAACCGAATATGGTACTTCCGAAGCCTCTGGTGATGGTTCGCTCAATTCAGATGAAGCCGACAAATGGTGGGCGTTTTTAGACCAATACAAAATATCTCATTGCAATTGGTCTATCGCTGATAAGGTAGAATTAGCGGCAGCATTAAGACCAAATGCAAGTACTCAGGGTGGCTGGCGTCTTTCAGATTTGACAGAATCTGGAAGAATGGTGAGAACAGAAATCAGGAAGAAAAACGTGAATTAGTAGAAATAACAAAGCCCTCCAGAATGACAAAAATCTGGAGGGCTTTGTTTTGTGTTAATCTATTTACTATCAGAAGAAAACATTGGATTAAAGTAAATATTATAAAGTCTTTTATCATCTTTCCACGTAACTCCGATGGCTTCTTTTTCTACAAAGGCAACTCTAAATATCTGATTTTCAATGCCTTTCACCTTTGCTCTTAAATAAATAAAACCTTTTTCTTCGTAAATTTCATCTATCATTACAACAGGTTGAGCTACGCCCATTTCGTCCTCTATATCGGTACTATTTTTACCAATAGAAATGTAGGAATAGCTCTGAAATATTCTTTTATCACCAATAATTTTCTTGAAATCCTCAAATTTGGGAAGGCTATTCGTATAGACAATTCCTGAAAGAATGGTCTCGGTAGCTTTACCTGATTGATAATACCCGCCTACTTGATTACCCGTTGTACTTTGGTCGAGCATATAGACTAAATTTCCACCCAACATCGCTGCCTGTATTTTCATTTTCCTGAAAGCTCGTTCCTTCACTTTGACGATATTGGAAAGCGTAGTCGTTCCTACTGCTTTCGTGAAAACTTCGTCTAATTTGATTAAGCCTTTAGTTTCACTCTCAAGCCTTGAAAGACTCACCTGATCATAGTCATAGGCACTCATGATAGTTTTCAGGGCAAATGCCTCAGCAAAGGTTTGTGTTCTTCCAGATTTAAAACAAATTTTCTTGACCGTATTTTTGTAAATGGAATTCACAACTTCCTCATTCGGATAGGCAAATTTTATTACATCAGGTTCAACGCTTTTCACATTGGCAAGGACAAGTCCTTCACTCGTGAAAATAGAATCAAGCGGGGCAGTTTGTGCAGTAATGTCAGTCATTCCGACTAACAACATTAGGGCGAGGCAAAGGTTCTTTTTCATGTAGATAAAAATTAGATTGTTAAGTTCACATAACGACAAATATGTTGATTAAGTATTTGATAAAGAGTAAATTGTATTTATTTTCTGTCTCTGATTTAGCAAATATTAACTTAAAACTTAATGATTATTTATTACTCACACAGGGCTTTCACTGCATCTTTTGCATCAGGATAACCTAATCTATCGGCTTGTTTCAGACTCAGACAGGCATCATCATGCTTTTTGATTTTAGTTTGTACAATTCCCAAGGCGTAAAAGCCTTTTCCATATTTAGGATTAGCCCGTACTGCATCAGCAAAATCTTTCATAGCAAGCTCAAAGTTATCATTTTGGTACTGAATATTTCCTCTGTTATAAAGAGCATCAATATCTTTTGGGTTGATACTGATTGCTTTATCAAAATCTTTCATGGCATCATCTACTTTCTTCAAAGCTGCCGAAACCGTTCCTCTTGCCGTGTATAAATCCGAAGAATCTGGTTGCATCTCAATTGCCTTTGTACAATCTTTATAAGCACTCTCCCATTCAGACTTTGCCATTTCTACGGTAGCTCGATTAAAATAGGGTTTATAGTCTTTTGGATTTAAAGCAATTGCTCTATCAAAATCCAATAAAGCATTGGGGTATTCCTTTAACTCAAAATTTGCAACACCTCGCATATCAAATGCTTCCGCATTCTCTGGATTTTTATCAATTGCTTGGTTCAGTAGTTCAAGTGCTTCTTTGGTTTTTCCAGCTTTCATTTGCTCTTTGGCTTTCAGCACAAAAGCATCGGAACTACCCGAACAAGCACTTAGCATTAGGGAAAAAATGATTGATAAAAAGAAGATGAATTGAAATTTTTGTAGGTTTTCAATCTGGTGCAATGTCTTGGATGGTACTTTTGAAAGAATCATGTTGATGAAATTTTAAATAAAAATAAATTTGTTAAAAATCTGACTGTCAAAACATTACCTCAATAATCCTCAGAAATCAGAAATTAATAGTGGTAAAGTTGGGGCTAAGGTTTTGAAAAAACAACAAAATCGTGCATCTTTGTGGAGGCAAATTACCAGCTCCCTCCGAATCCCCCAGGTCTTGACCGAAGCAAGGGTAGGCAGGTCGTAGCGGTGAATTTGCCTTTTTTTATGCCCTTTTCGCTCATATTGCTTGAATCTCATATATCTTCATGTTCCTTTTTCAATTTTTTCCTTTTTTCTGAGTAGGTTTTCGTAATTTTGACGTATAATAAAATATAAAGTCTATTCACCCCGAGACTCCTTTAACTTCTTAAACTCCCCCTTGGGGTTGGGGGCTACGAAAAATGAAATTTTTTATTGACACAGCCAATCTTGCAGAAATCCAAGAGGCACAAGATTTCGGTATTTTAGACGGTGTTACTACTAACCCATCATTGATGGCAAAAGAAGGTATTAGCGGCAAAAACAACGTTTTGAGGCACTATAAAGCCATTTGTAATATCGTTGATGGTGATGTTTCGGCAGAAGTAATTGCTACTGATTTTGAGGGAATGATTCGTGAAGGAGAAGAATTAGCAGACCTTGATGAAAAAATTGTCGTTAAAATTCCAATGATAAAAGATGGTATCAAGGCTATCCGTTATTTCTCAGAAAAAGGAATCAAAACTAATTGTACGCTAATTTTCTCAGCAGGTCAAGCTCTTTTGGCTGCCAAAGCTGGTGCAACTTATGTATCTCCGTTCATTGGTCGTTTAGATGACATTGGTTTTGATGGTATTGATTTGATTGAGCAAATACGTACTATTTTTGACAATTATGGTTTTGAAACTGAAATCTTAGCAGCGTCGGTTCGTAACCCAATGCACATTATTAAGTGTGCAGAGGTTGGTTCAGATGTAATGACAGGTCCACTTTCTGCAATCTTAGCATTATTAAAGCATCCATTGACAGATAATGGTCTAAAGCAATTCTTAGCTGACCATGCAAAGGTTAATGGGTAATCTCCAATAAAACATAAAAAAACGCCGTAAGAGTGATTCTTACGGCGTTTTTTATGTTCCCCCAGTATTCTATTAAAACTCTACATTCAAACCTAAAGTATAAGTACGTGGGTTAGGGTAATGTCCGTTATCAACGTTTGATAATTTGGAGTTTTGATTAAAAGAGCCTAATTCTGGGTCATAGCCTGAATATTTTGTAAAAGTATGCAAATTTTGTAGGCTACCATAAATTTTTAGACGTTTCACTGCGACTTTGTCTAATAGTTTTTTCGGGAGGTTATAACCCAAAGAAACATTTTGAATTCGAGTATATGAACCATCTTCGATAAAACGATCTGAAACCCTACGATTGTCATTAGGGTCGCCCAGTACAAATCTTGGAAGTGTTCCTGTGGTATTATCTGGTCTCCAACGGTCATTAATTGTACTCAGTTGGTTAAGGAATAAATCATACATTCCTTCTGCTTTTATCCGAGTATAATTAAGAATTTTAGCACCTTCCGAACCTTGTATAAAAATTGAAAAATCAAAATTCTTAAAACTGAATGAATTGGTAATTCCATAAGTAAAATCTGGATGAGGACTACCAATGTAAACACGGTCATTACCATCCACGACACCATCTTTGTTTATATCTGCAAAAATAATATCGCCAGGGTGTGTTCCCGACCAATAATCAATTTTCCCATCTCGGTTTTGTCTCGGACTTGCATTGATTTGTTCGATAGACTGAAAAATTCCTGCTGTTTTATAACCATAAAACATTCCTACCGAAGAACCTACCGCAGTTTTGGTTACATTGTCATACCATTGAATTTTTTCGTAGAAAGCATCATTCTCACTGACCAAAGAATTCACTCTATTTTTATAGTGTGAAAAAACAAAATTACTATTCCATTTAAAGTCTTTTACTTCAACATTATTGGTTACCAAAGAAATATCAATTCCTGTATTTTGCATTTCTCCAGCATTGATAAATGGTGCTTTAATATCATTTTGGGTCTGTCCTGCACCAGTGAAGGCTGGCAGAGAGGCTTGCAAAAGAAAATTACTGGAAACTTTCTTATAAACATCAACAGACAAACTAATCTTATTTTTTATTAAACCGACATCTAAACCAATATTTGTTTGATTTGCTGTTTCCCATTGAAGGTTTGGGTTCGGAATTTTATCAAGATAATACCCTGTCCCGAAGGGAGTTACAATATTTTGGAGCAATGCACCGTAAGAATATGAAGGTAATTGCTGATTACCTACTGCCCCAAAACCTAATCTTAATTTGAGATTACTAAAAGTATTAATGTCCTTCATGAAAGTTTCTTTCGTGAGTGTCCAAGAAGCTGCCGCAGATGGAAAATATCCCCAACGTTTATTTGCTCCAAAATTAGACGAACCGTCCATTCGGTAGGTCAATGTAAGATTAAAACGATCATCATAGTTGTAGTTTACCCTTGTCAGATATGACTCCATTGCCCAAGGAATTTTAACATCTTGATTGCTCGCTTGTTTTATATCACCAGTATTCAAAGATTGAATATCGTTAGAAGTAAGACCAGTAGCAGAGCTATTCAAAGATTCAAAATAACTGTACTGAGCCTCATGCCCAAGCATTGCAGAAATCCTATGAATATTTCCAAATATTTTGTTATAATTCAAGAACGCCTTGGTGTTCCAATAAGAACTTTGTTCTTCTCTATGAAGATATCTACTCTGTGTATTTTCAAATATTCCCCATTTGTAAGTTGGGTTAAAAGCTGAGTTTTTTACGAAACTCACATCTCCCCCAAATTCACCTCTGAAACTTAGTCCACGATAAATAGCTAAATCTGCCCAAAAATTTCCATTAATCCGTGTTTGATTACGAGTAACATCTTTTTGCAAAGCTAAAGCTACTGGGTTAGTATAATAAGATGCTTGCTGGTCTTCTGCACCACCCCAAGAACCGTCTGCAAAACGTACAGGTACTGATGGAGCTTGTAATAACCCTGCACTAATTACACCGTCGTCTGAATCTGTCAAGGAAATTCTTTGATTGGTACGGCTTACAGAAATACTATTACCAATTTTTAACCAATTTCTAACCTGATTATCAAGGTTAATCCGCATTGAATAACGCTCGAAACCTGAGCCAACAACTATTCCATCTTGTTTGAAATATCCCCCCGAAACATAGAATTGAGTTTTATCACTCCCCCCCGAAATACTTAACTGATGATTTTGAATTGCACCATTCCTGAAAATCTCGTCTTGCCAATTAGTTCCTCTACCAAGAAGTGATGGATTTGCAAATTCTTCAATCGGATTCAGATTATTTTCTTTACGAGCTTGATTTTGATATACTGCATATTCACTTAAATTCAGTACATCAATTTTCTTGGGAGTTTGCTGATAACCAACATAAGTATCATAACTAATTTTTGAATCATTAGCTTTACCTCGTTTCGTTGTAATAATGACAACACCATTAGAAGCTCTCGCTCCGTAAATTGCAGTAGCAGAAGCATCTTTCAGAATATCAATTGAAACAATATCATTGGGGTTCAAAGAAGCCAAAACACTTTGATTACTTTGTCCACCACCACCACCAAATACATCAAATGATTGTGATTTTGCATAAATACCATCCCCCGAAAACGGAATGCCATCAATTACATACAGGGGTTCATTACTACTTGTTACAGAAGTTATTCCACGAATACGTACCGAAACACCTGCCCCTGGCTGACCCGAATTATTATTCACCATTACTCCTGAGACTCGTCCTTGTAAGACTTGGTCAACGCCAGCTACTGGCACATCCTTGAGGTCATTCATGCCGATGGAAGTAATAGAACCTGTAACATCTTTACGTTGCTGTGTTCCATAACCAACCACTACAACTTCGCTGAGGGATTTTACATCATGACTCATAGTAACATTAAGTAGAGAGCGATTTTTTACAGATACTTCAACAGGATTATAACCTACCATCGTGAAAACTAATGTACAGTTTTCAAATTTATCAGAAAAGTTTAATGAATAATTTCCATTCAAATCAGATGAAGTTCCAAGTGTTGTACCTTTGATTCTGATATTTACCCCTGGCATTGATTCCCTATTTTCAGAGAGAATCTTTCCCCTAATCACATTAACAACTGTTAGAGTCCTCACTACCTTTGAATTCAAAGATGTCATTTCTCCAAAATAGCGACCAGACGGAGGAACCACAGTAATAGTCGATTTATCAGAGTTATTCACAAAATCGCCCTTTGAATCTTCTAATTCTTCTGCTGAATACAGATAGTAAACGTTACCTATCTTTTTGTAATTAATATTTTGTGATTTGAGTAGAAAATCTAAAATAATTTCTAACCTACCACTCTTTCGTAAGTTTTGGGGAGCAATTTTCCCTCTTAATGTTTTGTCTTTGTAGGTAAAAAATACATTATACTTTACCTCAAGTTCTTTCAAAACATCTGAGATTTGACTACTATTACTATTTAAGGGATTGCTATTGCGTGCAAGCAATTGAGGAATTTGAGAATAAGAAGAAAAAAATATCATTCCACTCAGTGATGTCACCAAGCACAACCGAAAGATTGTTGAATGATAAAATTGTATCATATTGTAGCAGTTTATTTGTACGACTTTTATTGTGTTAGGGACAAAAACCGTATTCTATACACAGAACAGTATAGAACAGAACAAATATAGCGTACAAATATTTCCAAACAATATTTTTCCTACAAAAATACTATTTTGATTATTGATAAAGATGGCTATTTCGTAAGAATGATTTGATTATCTTCTTTAGTGACTTTTAGGGAGTAAATCGTAGAAATTGCTTGTAAAACTTCGTCTAAATTATTGGTAACTATTATACCTGTCATTTGCTCTGAGGCTAATTGTGGGTCAGGGATAATAACTTCTAATCCAAAAGTCTGCTTAATCTTAGCTGCGACTTCGCTAAGCGTTGTGCTTTCAAGCATCCAACGATTATTGACCCATGCACTAACGGATGCTGGACGAACTTCTTTCTTGTTGGTTTTCTGAGAGTTAGTTGAATAAACTACTTGTTCACCTGGTTTCATCAGAATTACTTCTGAATTGTCATTGCCGTGAACATCTAATTTAATTTTCCCAGAATTGAGTGTAACATTCGTAGAAGTATCACTATACGCAACGTTAAACTCTGTCCCTAAAACCTCAACATCAAGATGGTTTGTATGGACAATAAATTTGGCGTTTCCACTATTAGGATGCTTTGTTACAGTAAAAAATGCTTCTCCAGTTAACCAAACCTCTCTTGTTTGCTTGTCTGACCAATCTTTAGAGATTTTCAAGTTAGAATTTGCATTAAGTTTCACGACAGAACCATCTGGTAAGATGACATCTTTGTTTTCACCAAAAGCTGTTTGATAATCTTCTGGTTGTGATTTCAAATA
The DNA here is from genome assembly GCA_013298865.1 of Cytophagales bacterium. Lineage (GTDB taxonomy): Bacteria > Bacteroidota > Bacteroidia > Cytophagales > Spirosomataceae > JAAFJL01. The sequence goes on from JAAFJL010000132.1 coordinate 9,399, forward strand.
CCAAGTTATACCTGCTAATAAACCAATGAATAGCCCTACTGATGCCGCTATTTTTATCCAACTATTACTTCTTGATGACTTTGGAGATTCGTACAAAGGCTTCGGTAATGGTTTTTGATGTATGGTTTCTTCTCTGATTTTATCCCAAAGGCTATTGGTAAGCTCTGGAGTAGGTGCATCACTATCGTTTTGAAGTAATTGAATTATTTCTTTAGCTTTAGAGATTTTTTCAGCAACCTGAGAGTTTTCCGCAATGATTTTATGCCAAAAAGCATCTCTCAGAGGCGTAGGGTCTAAAACCCATTGCTGAAAAGATTCTTCAAGGACAAAATCGGACACAGAATAACCTGCAAAGTTTTTCATAAAATATTATTAAAATTTACTGCATATTACAATAATTAGCAATATTTTGTATAATTCTAATCGTTTATTTTAATATTAACTTTCATATTAGCACCTAAACCTATTTTTTACTACAAAAACTCCTTTTGAAGTTGAAGCAATGACTTTGAAATAAGGTTATAAACCGCTTGAACAGAAATCTGCATAAGTTCACCTATTTCTTGATAAGATAGTTCGCTATAAAATTTCAAAAAGATGGCTTCTCTCTGGCGTTTTGAAAGTACCAAGAGGGCTTTCTCTATTTTAGCTTTTTTCTCTAACTCATCTATTTCTGATATGAGAAATGTTTCTTGTGGAGCTGTGGTTTCATAGTGATATTCATCTGGAAGAATATTGTCAAGAGAGGTATCTTCTTGTACTTTTAATCTTTTGAAGATACTGAATCGAAGGGATTTATAAAGGTAATTTCTTACCGAGTCTGGGATAGACAGATTTTCACGAGATTTCCATAGATTAACGTACAAATCTTGAATACAATCTTCTATTAATTCAACATTCTGGGTAAATTTTTTGCCATAGCGAAATAGATAGGAGAAATTACTGGTGTAAATATTGGCATAAGCTTCTTCACTGCCTTGCTGAAAAGCGAGCCAATTCTTTTGCTCTGTGGTAAATTGATTTTCAGTAGTGGGTTTTTCCATTGATACAAATTTTGGCAAATTATCCAAAGAGTTTGTAAGAAGTTGTGAATAAGTTGGTAACATTTTTATTGAGAACTTATATTTTAACGAGAAAACAGAAACAATTTTATTTTATACATCAAATATAAGATAATTTTTGAACTTATAGTAAAAAATACTATATCAATATTGCAATTATTTTTTGAATATTTTAAATTAAAAAATTAACTCAAATAAACTCCACATTCAATTTCATAAAGTCCGTCGATTGGTAATAGTAATAAGCCATCTCCAGTGTTGAAAGCATTGGTATTACAGGTCATTGGTTCTATGGCTATGCGGTCACGCTTGGAGGGAACATACAGTACAGAATAATTAAATTGTTGCCAATTAGCTGGTTGCCAGACAGTTAAAGTGACATTACTTTTTTCAGAATGCAATTGAATTTTTGCAATTTCTTCTCTATCCAATAAAAAAACGTTATCTAAAGTCCTTTCTTTTAGGGCAATCCATTCATTAGGCACTACTTCTTTCCGAACATCAGGAATCATTCTTTCGTCTGAAATAAACTGATGTGTGGCAGGGAAACTAACTTTCCATTCGTCCACTGACTCTCCATTTATCTGAAAATACGGATGCCAACCTAAACCTATCGGAATGTCTTGTTCTGATTTATTTTTAATCGAAAACTTAACCAATAATCCATCTTCCGAACGCAACTGATACATAATATCAAGTACACAAGGAAAAGGATAGCCTTCATAGTCACCCTGATAATCGTATCGCAAAATAATTAATGCTTTGTTATTATCTGTATATTCTTCGACAACTTCAAAGGGTTTATCATAAACAAATCCATGAATGGCATGGTTAAGTGCGATTTCATTAATTGGCAAATAATAGTCATACCCAAATAAATCATACTGTCCGTCTTGAACCCTATTGGGCCACGGAAACAGAACTGCCGAAGGAAAACTGGGGTCTGCCAAAAATTCCTCGTCAGTTTCTCCAGAGTGAATTACAGTAAATAGTTGATTATTTTTTTGTAAAATCAGTCGGTGAACATTAGCACCATGTTCTGGCAAAATATGTACCCTTTCTCCAGTAGCTGGATTCGTGATTACATATTCTTGAAATCTGCCAAATTGCTGTTTAATTATTTTCATAAATATTTGATTATGAGATAGTTAAATATTACATTTCTCCTTCAACGCCTAATCCAAATAGTGCAAAATCATATTTCACAGGGTCGTTAGGGTCAATTAATTTTAGATTTTCTGTTAATTCTACTGCCGTTTTCCAGTCTGTTGTTGGGCGTTGAATAAGTCCTAATTTCCTCGCAACTCTGTCCACATGGACATCGCATGGACAAACCAATTGTGAGGGTTTTAACTTAGTCCAAATTCCAAAATCGACTCCTTTATCATCCTGCCGAACCATCCATCGTAAAAACATATTGATACGTTTACAAGACGATTTCCTGACTGGTGTTGCAATGTGTTTGCGTGTGCGTGTAGGGTAATCTGGTAAACTAAAAAATAAATCGTGAAATTGTATTAAAGCATATTCAACGTTCTGATTATCAAAAACTTGTGTAATAAAGGCAGTTTCTAATGATTCGTTTTTTTGATAATAATTTTTGAACCATTCAATAAAATAAAGCGTGTCTGTTGCATTGAAAGTTCGATGTTTAAAATCAAGAAATCTCTTCAAGTCATTTTCTTGATGATTCAAAATAAAATCGTGTGGACTACCATCCATCAGATTTATCAATTCTTTACATTTATTAATGATGGTTTTGCGTTGTCCCCAGGCTAAAATAGAAGCCCAAAACCCCATGATTTCAATATCCTGAGATTTAGTGAAAAGATGAGGAATACAAATGGGGTCGTTTGGAATGAAGTTAGGTTGGTTGTATTGAAGGAATTTCTCTTCTAAAAGCTCTCTTACAAAATTGGTCATACCTTAGGAATGGGAGTCGTTATCTTTTTCTGTATCTGTCGATTTATCTTGTTTTGATTTTGAGGCAAAAAAGACAAAAATTCTTGATGGCACAGAGAAAATCCAGACCAAGACAGTATATAAAAAAGTAAAAAGAGCAATAACAGGATAAGCCAATATGAACATCACATTGAAAATGACACTGTTAACAGTCATTGGTCTTTTCTGGCGGGGCATTTATTCTTTATTTTTAAATGAACAAGCATCGTTAAACGAAAATCGAAATTTTAAAGTAGCATATAACTAATTTCAGCCTTGATTCTGCGGTCTGATGGATTAAGTTTTTCAAATGCACGAGGCGATAATTTAATGATTGTTTTATCGCCAGTATCAGGGAATTTTCCGATAACTTTCACCCAAATACTTGTTCCATTTGACTGATTTTTCACATTCACTAAAGTCCCAATTGGGGCGTTACGATGCAATGCCAAATATTTACCTGATTTATCTTCTACATCAATCAACTCAGCCAAACCAGTTTCGATAGTCTTGCGGTATCCATTGGGCGTTTTAGTAGTTTCGCTTGAAGGAGAAACTTTTGTTTCATCAGTCTTTTCTTCTGGCTTTACAACAACCTTTGTATCAGTTTTGTTTGGCTCTTCTAATTTAACAATTTCACCTTTATCAGGTAAACTTCCTGCTTTTTTGGCACGTTCATATTCAGTTTGGCTCACAATTAATACCTGTCCTTGCTGGAGGGCATCATTTGCGAGATTATTCCAACGTCTCAATTCTGCCATCGTGACTTTATATTTGGTCGCAATTGCGTATAAACCTTGTTGGGCTTCAACAACGTGCGTCGCCATTTTTACAGATTCCGCAGGAGGCGGCACTGGTACAGACGTTGTTGCTGGCGGTGTTTTCACTGGAACACTTGCCGTCATAACTCCTTTATAGGGAATTTTGATGGTTTGTCCAATCTGAACATTTTCGCTCACGCCAGGATTAGCTACTTTAAATTCTGCAACAGAACTTCCATAGCGTTTCATGATGGAATAAAGGGTTTGTTTTGGCTCTATCTTGTAGAGGACGAAGGTCTTTCCAGCTTCTTTTTTGACTCCGACAGAGTCTTTCAGAATTGTTGCATTTGAAGTAAAATACGTCAAAACAATTAGTAAGGTTGCGGCAAGCTTCAACTTAGAATAGTTCATAACCAATCAGTTGATTTTTATTTTTTAAGTAAAACAAAGTTTGAGATTCCACCGAAAAAGTATCAATTCCTACTCCTTCAGACTCATTCATTACATCATTGAGTAAGATTTCTCTTTGACGATTCGTAACTAAAATCCAATTTTGAAGTAAATCTTCATGGTAAATATAATAAGAAATAACAATCTTGTTATCAATTTCGAGATATTCTATATTTTTTTGAGCATCAACACTTAGCAAACGGTGTAAGAATTTAAAAATTGTAGGAAAATACTCATCATTTTCAGAATATAAAATTGGAGAAAAACTTTGTAACAAATCTTTATCTTCCGAAATATCTTCTTCCATAGAAAGTTCTCCTGTAAGAAAATTCAATAATAAAAATGCTTCATTTTCTTGCTGGCAAACTATCCCATTTTTACGAACTCCCAAAATTTGGACTTTCCCTTTTTGCCATAAAATCTTACCCGTAATTACATCAATAGCAATAATTTCTTCTGGAATGGGCTGATTGTCAGAGGGATAACGATTGATTAGAAGTATGTCTTTAAAAACACCAATCATACTAATCCACCAACGTTCGGGAAGTATTATTTTTTGCTGAATAATTATGCCAGAATGTAGGTCAAAAGCCATGAAAGAGACTTCCCGTTTTGATTCATCCCGAACTTCAATAACTCCAATTTTTTTTTCTGAAAATTTATTGAAAGATAAATTCCAAATGACACTATCAATCATTAAATTTACTTTTTGTAACATCCTTATTCCCCTTACTTGTTTTGAGATTGAATATTATGAGTATCAGTACTTTACTGAAACCTTAGTCTTACTTTGTTTAGGCTAACCACTTAACTTATTCCTTTCCCGAACATGAATATTTTAGGAATCATCCCCGCAAGGTATGCTTCTACTCGTTTTCCTGCCAAAGCCCTGGCGGATATTCGTGGTAAAAGTATGATTCAGCGAACTTACGAACAGGCTATCCAAGCCGACTGTCTTAGTTCCGTCATTATCGCAACAGATGATGAACGGATTTTTGACCATGCACAATCGTTTGGTGCTGAGGTAGTTATGACTTCAGACGAGCATCAGAGTGGTACAGACCGTTGTTATGAGGCATACAGGAAATCCCGACAAAAGTATGATTACATTATCAATATTCAAGGCGATGAGCCATTTATTCAGCCAGAGCAAATTCAGATTTTAGCAGGAATGTTGGATGGTGAAACGGAGTTAGCCACCTTGATGAAAGAAATTGAAGACGAAGACACGCTTTTTAGTCCGAATACGCCAAAGGTGATTTTTAATAATTTCAATGAAGCCATCTATTTTTCTCGGCAGACAGTCCCGTATCTCAGGGGCATCGAGAAAGCAAAATGGCTTGATACCCATACCTATTTCAAGCATATAGGTATCTATGCGTATCGGGCAGATGTTTTGAAGAAAAT
>JAAFJL010000133.1 GCA_013298865.1 Cytophagales bacterium
TCTCTCAAAAAGTTTTGAGAGATTTTTTGTAAGACTATTTGTTGGCGAAAGTTTTACTCAAATTCTAAATCTGATAATTACCATATTTTTTCAGATATAGCACTAAACCACCTTCCTGTAAAATATCAATCATTACTTTGGGCATTGGGGCGGCTTGGTGGGTAGTCTTTTTGCTAAGATTCATGACGATTCCTTTTTCTAAATCAACTTTTAGTTCATCGCCAGATTCTATATCATGGTCTTTGATTTCTAAAACTGGTAGTCCAATATTGATAGAATTTCTAAAAAAGATTCTCGCAAAAGATTTTGCAATTACTAAGGAAACACCAGAGATTTTGATTGCCAATGGGGCTTGTTCACGAGAAGACCCACAACCAAAATTTTGTCCTGCTATCAGAGTATCCCCTTTTTGAACTTTAGATTTGAAAGTTGGGTCTAAATCCTCCAAAACGTGTTCTGCTAAGGTACTGAAATCCAGAGTTTTAGTGTATTTTCCTGCTATTATTCTGTCGGTATCTATATTGTCCCCGTATGCGTAAGTCATGCTTTTTTATTTAATCGTGTTGTAATAACTGAAAAGATTTGAAAGCCCTCCCTTTGATTTTAAGTCAACATCATTGGTTGATAAAAACTTAGAAATCTCTTCTTTTTTATCTCCAAAAAGAGCCATAATTCCTTTTTTAGAAGTAGTTACCTTTTGAACTTTACCGTCAACAGCACAGTAATATTCAGATTCTTTGATAACTTTTGAATTCAAATCGCCAGTTCCTAATGCAGGACTGTAAGTTGGTTTTCTGATTTTCACTTTTGTATGCTGAAACAAAAGCACTTTTCCATCTTGGATTACTTCAAAAAATCCAGATAGTTTCTCTTCTCCGCTTTTAAAATTTTTCACATTCATGAATAAAACTGGGTTTGCTGATGTCTTTGTAGCTAAAGTAAAAAAACTAATCTTCGAGCCATCAACCCAACGATTTCCTTCTTTGGTTTTAATTTCTACAACGTCATTTCTAATATCAAACCTTGCAGAAGACTCATAAACCTGTTTGTCGCCAACCAAAACAATTTTGCCATCCACAAAGGTAGAATCGTAAAAAAAGTCACCGACTAATTCTGATGGAGGCGTTGGTACACCATACAATACAGAGTTAGCATTAATTTTTTGGGAGCCAGAAAGGTTATTTAGTGCATCTTTCGTGGTATTTGTCATGGCAGCTTGTTGACCAAAAGATATTTGAACTAACATAACCATAAGTAAAATCGGGACTAAAAGATTTTTTTTCATGAGCATTGAGAATTAAGTAGATGATTTTGTTTATTTTTAGAAAGTAATTTTGCAAAAAAACATTACAATTACCTAATAATCAGATAATTATCCTGCTGAATTTATTCTCTTTCAAATTATAGCATTTGAAAGTTTGATAATTGATACAATATTAAAGTTCACAAAAAAACTCAGAAAAACCAAGATTATTGTACATCTTTCGTTTTCTGAGTCTATATTTTATTTACAGAAGTTTTTTTCGTTACTTTCTTGAAATCGTTTTAGACATTTCTTCTGCCATTCTAACAGCTTCGTAAGCATTCGCAATGCCACCTGTGTATGATAGTTTAGCGAAATCTACTAATTCCCCTGAACCTGGTTGTGTAACTTTCAAAGTTGGTAATTTCGTTGAAGAATCTAAAATAATTTTCTTGATTTGACGGGCATCCAAATCTGGAAAATATGACATCAATAAAGCGGCTATTCCTGTTACTACTGGGGCTGACATACTTGTACCACTTAAATCTTCGTATTTTGAACCTACAACAGTTGATTTTAAATCGACTCCGGGAGCAAATACATCTACAATTCTTCCGTAGTTTGAAAACTCTGCGACTGTATTTGGCGGAGACATCCAAGACGTTGCTCCAACTTCAATCCAATTTTCGGCTACTTTTCCATCTGCATATTTTTTGGTAGGGAAATTATCATTCACGTCAATGTTTTCATTTTCATTTCCAGCCGCATGGACAAATAAAACACCTTTTGATTGTGCATATTTCACGGCTGCATCTACTGCTAATTTCTGTGGAGAAACTGATTTACCAAAACTCATATTCACTACCATTGCTCCATTATCTGCTGCATACCGAATCGCATTTGCTACGTCTTTATCTCTCTCATCTCCCTCTGGAATGGTTCTCAGAATCATCAGCTTCACATTGCCACAAATTCCAGAAACACCTATCGTATTGTCACGATTGGCAGCAATAATTCCAGCAACGTGGGTGCCATGTCTTGCATCAGGACCTTTTACTTCGTTATTACCGTAATCATGATCATTTACGTTCTCAACATCATCTCCAATAATTGTTCTCGGATTGTAAGCTAAATTTACACCAAACTTAAACTGAGCGTCATAATATTCATATGCTTCTTTCAATTTGCTTTCATCCTGTCCAATTTGATTCAAAAGGTCAAAAATTCGCTTTGCTTTTTTTAATTCCTCAGAATCTCTTGTTGTAATTTTATTCCAATCATCATCAGTTAAATTATCTGATTTAATCTTTAGATGGGTTGCTACTAATTGCTTGGCATCAAGGTATTTTTCATATAATTTGATGACAAAAGGACCTTGCTCTTGTAACTCCTTTACTTTTGCTTCGTACTTTGCTTTGTATTTATGGTACAAATCGTACTCATATTTCATTTTAGGAGAAAGATTCTGAACTTCATTCACATATTGATATGTATTTTTCAGTTTACTGTATTCACGGGTAACCTCCATTGTTTCTCTGGCAATATCAGTTCCGTCTTTAGCTCCCAAAAAATCCCAACCATTAATATCGTCAATAAATCCGTTGTGGTCATCATCAATGCCATTATTTGGATATTCTTTGGGATTTACCCAAATCTTACCTTTCAAATCTTCATGTTCAACATCAACACCAGAGTCAATTATGGCAACAATAATAGTTTTAGAAACCTTCTTAGCCAAAATATCACGGTATGCCCTTTCAGTACTAACACCTCTAATGCCACTTTCAGTAAAATCTAAATTGAACCAATTGGTAGGAGCTTTTTCAAAAGTATTCTCTTGATATTGAGCTTTTGTTTGGAAAATAAAAATGCCAAGAATTGAAAGCGTTGAAAGGAACTTAGGTAAATTCATTTTCAGTATTTTATGGTTATGATGTCAAAAATAGCTAAAATTATAATAAAATCAGTAATAAATGTCAGAAAAATGATAATTAGGGCTGTGAAATAACCCCTTTTAAAGCAGACATTGCCACAACTGCCGGGGAACTCAAGTAAACTTCACAGTTGGGATTTCCCATTCTACCTCTGAAATTTCTGTTTGCTGCTGAAATTACAGTTTCACCATCGGCAGGTACTCCTAAATGTGAACCTACACATGGGCCACAACCAGATGGAATAAAAGTTGCTCCAGCTTCTGTTAGTGCCAAAATTGTGCCATCTCTCAACGCATCTGTATATACCTGTTTAGACGCAGGGGCAATTAAAAGTCTCACACCATCCGCAATTTTTTTATTCGATAATATTTGGGCTACTTCATGCAAATCTTCTAATCTTCCGTTAGTACAAGTACCTATAAATGCGTACTGAATTGGTGTTCCGATGGCTTTCTCAATATCAAAAACATTGTCTGGCGAATGTGGGAATGAAATCTGCGGTTTCAGATTTGTTACATCAAATTCGAGAGTTCTTATATAATTTGCTCCTTCATCTGCTTCGGTTGTTTTGAATTCATAAGGTAATGACAACCCTTTTCCAGTAAAAATCCCAGCTTTTGCCCCCATTTCAATGACCATATTTGCCATAACCATCCTACCTGCCAAGGAAAGTTTTTCTACGGCTTCACCATGAAATTCAATGGTTTGATAGGTTGCCCCATCAATTCCTAAATGCTTGCCAAGATGCAGTATGAGGTCTTTTGCTGAAACATTAGAAGGCAAATTTCCATTAAAAATAACTTTAATTGTTTGTGGTACTTTTAACCAAATTTTACCAGTTAATAGAACTGCTGCTAAATCTGATGAACCAACGCCCGTAGAAAAAGCATTCAAAGCCCCATAAGTACAAGTATGAGAATCTGCCCCGATAAAAAGTTGACTTGGTTTTACAAAATTATGCTCAACCATCAATTGGTGACATATTCCTTCTCCAACATCAAACAATTTGATATTTTGTTCTTTCACAAAATCTCGCATCATTTTATGAAGATTCGCAACTCTCTCGTTGGGGGCTGGCGAAGCGTGGTCAATTACCAAAGCACATTTACTGGCATCCCAGACTTGCTTCCCTCCCATTTCATAAAAAGTTTTTATGGCATAAGGAGCGGTAGTATCAGACGCCATTGCACCATCGACATTTACAATTGCCAACTCATCTGCATAAACGTTTTTCCCTGAATGTTGAGAAAGTATTTTTTCGGTAATAGTCTGTGGTATCTTCATAAAAATTTCATAATTATTTGAAAATCAATATATTACAAATAATTATTTTTCAAATTAAATAATCTCTTTCATCTTTCCTGGTAATTTTCTTCCCAGAAAATCCTCTATTTCTTTTGCAATTACTACTGATTTAACAAGATTTATTCCTGTTTCAAAACCCATTTGATGCAAAATATGAACTACGTCTTCGGTAGCAATATTTCCAGTTGCACCTTTAATAAATGGGCAACCACCAAGTCCTCCAAATGCAGTGTCAAAATGATTCACACCACTTTCAATTCCAGCTATCATATTAGCAATTCCTTTTCCTTCGGTGTCGTGAAGATGGAGTATTACTGGTGTATTTTTAGCCTTTTCTACAATGGGAATCATCATTCTTTTGATTTGAAGTGGATTCCCCATTCCCGTTGAATCCGCCAATGACAGTTCGTCTATGCCTAAATCCAAATGTTTTTGTGCAAGTTCTTTTACAAATTCCTCTGAAATATGTCCTTCGTACCTACACCCGAAGGCACATTGTATGCCTCCACGTACCACTAAATTTGCCTCTTTTGCCAATTTCACCATTTCGGAAAACTCAATTAATGATTCTGAAATAGACTTATTGGCATTTTTTCTACTATGAGTATTACTTGCTGACATTGAAACAGCAATGTGTTTCAAGCCTCCTTTGATAGCTCTTTCAACTCCTTTTACATTCAGGACTAAACCGCTATAAATAACACCTTCTTTTTGAATAATTCCTTCACAAACTGCTTCTGCATCTGCCATTTGAGGCACAAATTTTGGATGAACAAAAGAACAAACTTGAATACGTTTCAGACCAGCTTCTACACAATCATGAATCCATTTTATCTTTAATTCAGTTGGAATAATTTTATCCTCAACCTGAAATCCATCTCTTGGTCCTTCTTCTTCAATATGTATGATTTTTTGACTCATTTTATAAAGTTTCTCCTAAATATTTACCAAAACTCAACGCTGGCGTAATTAACATTCCTCCACAAAATGCTCTGCCACTGGTTGCTCCTGCACCCAAGATTTCTCCTGCTGCATACAAATTTTTAATGGGTTGATTTTGTTCGTCAACAACTTCCAAGTTTTCATTCACTGCCAAACCTCCAAAGGAAATCAATGAATAAGCATACGTCAAAATGGCATAAAAAGGTGCTTCAGAAATTTTATGTTTTAAATATGTCCTTCCAAAAGCATCATCTACATGATTATCAACTGCTTGGTTATAGGTTGAAATCGTTTGTTTTAAAACTTCAAAATCCAAGCCCGTCTTATTTGCTAATTCTTCTATTGAATCTGTTTTCCAAATAGCTTTTTCTCTTTGTGCTTCTTCTAATGTCCTTTCTATTGTCCATTGTGGGATTATATTCCCTCCTTCATCATTCAGGGCTTTTTCATCAAAAATTAACCAAAATCTTCTGGCAGGTTGTTGGTGAACCGCTTTTTCTCGAACATCTGGGTTTGGTTCATTTTCATCCATAAACCTTACTGATTGCTCATTTACGTAGATTTCTCTTGGTTTTCTATCTACAGAATTAGAAACTCTCGCCCAGCTCGACCAGAAATCTGTTCTTCCAGAATTAGGTTCAGTTTCTATTCCTCCTAATGTAGAATTGTGTAAATTTCCTCCTCTAAATTTTGCTCCAATTGCACGGGCAGCAATAATTCCGTCACCTGTTGATGTATGTCTTGCCGAAGAAATCAATCTTGGAGCATCGGGGGTAACTTCCTTGAAAAACTCTGGATTTGAAGCATATCCTCCAGTCGTAAGAACAATATTTTTAGCAAAAAAAGTTTTCTGAATATCTTCACTCTCCGCCTCTACTCCTATGACTGTATTACTGGTTTTTAACAAAGAAACCATTTTATGATTTAACAAAACTGTCAAATTTCCTGACGCTACACATTCTTCCCAAAGTGGCAATAACACTTTAAGAATTGAAATACCCGCAGTTTTTATTTTACCGCCTGCGTAATCCCCTGCTCCCCAATGAGTTCTGGGAATTTTATAGGGTGCGTGTCCATAAATAATAGTTGGCGTTGCAGGTTCAAATTCAAAACCTAAATCTTGTAGCCAGTCGATTGTATGTGGAGCTAACTGAGTTGCCAAACGTACTACTGCTGGGTCTGGAGTATTTTCTGAAATCTCCATAATTTCATTGTAGTGGTTTTCTGGAGAATCGATAATTCCTTTTTCAGCTTGGCGTTTCGTTCCCCCTGCACTCATGTGACCAGCCGTCAGGTGCAATGTTCCACCTATAATACTGTCTTTTTCAATGGCTAAAATTCTTAAACCTCTTTGTGCCGCCCTAATCGCACAACACATTCCTGCACTGCCAGCACCGACTACAATTAAATCAAAATTATTTTGTGGATTAGTTGGGTTCATTTTAGATGTTTGTTTTTCGATGTCAATTTTCGGAAATTTTGAATTATTTTAAAGACAATTTTACCCTTTTTTAAATTTCCAAAGTTCATTCACGCCCTCCCGAATTTCGAGTACTTTACTTTCAAAATTCATTGTATTTGATTGATAACGAACTTTAAACTTTGTAGGTTCTTTACTGTTGAGATACGCTCTACAAGCAAAAATGGCAATTTCATTTCGTTTTTCGTTTACAATTATACGTACAGGAGAAAGCATGGAGTCTTCCCATTCTGATGCTCGTATTTTTCTAAAACCTTTTCCGTCTAAATAGTCAACCTCTGTATTTTCACAAAGGTAATTTTCAGTTCCATCTATCATTTCAATAATCGAAGAAGCGTTTTCTGCTTTTTCTGCAACAAATCGTCTTACGGCTTTTGAATAAAATTGTACTCCAGAATAATCTTTTACTTGCGATGATTTAGCCCCATTTGTTGGAAAAAAATTAGACGGATTTACATCAGAATTAAATAAATTTACCCAAGCCCCAGAAAAAAGTGAAAGCAAAACTTGCCCTTCGCAAATCTGAGGTGGAACTTCCTCCACAAACCCTTCTTTCTGATTGGCAATCCAACGATTATCTGCCCACATTCCATTTGAGTAATGATAACCATTGCCCGTTAGGTTGAAAATTGACATTTCATTCAACAGTTTACGCTTTCCAATCCATGGTCTTTGTAACTCACAATTCATGCCTACTTTCGCAGCCCAATGCCCTACGCTTTCGTTTTTAGTGCCGAAATGGTTAATTCTAATTGTTTCTCCACGAGTAGTTTTTACTTCAAAATCTTGCGGTAAAAGCTGTTCGTACCAATAATAGGTCTCCGTAAAAACTAACATTTTATCTCCCAAATCTGTCAACTTTTTCCCTACAAATTCAAAAGGCATTTTTTTCAATTTCGCATTTTCAGTCATCATGACGGGGTTACCGAAAAGCGGATTACTTGTGGGTTGATTGTACTTTTCTCGGTTTGCCCATTTGTGTGGCGAGTTATTGTACATGACACAGAAATAAGACCGAGGAGAAAGATTTTCTTTCAGATAATAATGCAAAGCAAAGTTTCTGTTTATAAAATCTTGGGTCTGATATTGTGGCATATCATTCTCAAAATCAAGGTAATAGCAAAATAAATCTAACTTTTCATTTTTATCTTTTTGATTAAAAGCGTACTTAAAAAAGTTTAAATAACTCTTTGCATAAGCCTGATAACTGGGTTGTCCCGTGTACAAATCTAAGTTATTATCTCCTCCGTTAATGTGCAATCTTCCGTTATCTGTCCACTCATTTGCTCCACGCCAGATAAACCTTTGATATACAGGTAGTTTTGAAACAAAATCTCTTTTACTCCCAGTTCTATCTGCTTCGGAAGCATCCATGCTACCGTAAGAGACCGAGGTAAAACCGATTTTAAAAAGTTTCTCTCTCGGTGAAATTTGCGACCTACCAATACCAGCCCAATTAACTTGAATGGCTGGTTCTCCCTCTGGATAATCCTTTGTTTTTATCAAAGGCACATCGAATTCCTTAATGTCATCCAAAAAAATCTGATTCATTTTAGGGGATTTTCTTACCAATATGTCAGGAATTAAACCTCCAACAAAATTGTCTTGGGGCTTTTGGGAGGTAAATTTTTGAGGAGCAAAAGTCTGAGAAACCAAATTAGAATTACTAAAACTATTCGTTTTCATCCGAGCAGTTTCATATAAATATATCCCCATTTCTTTTAGAGAATAATGCGTGACTTTTTTACTCAGGAAATTACCCCCAAGCACAAAAACGCCAAGAAAAACCCCTACTCCAGCTATTTTAAGCATTTTATTTTGCAATTTCATTAAACATATTTAATTTCCTAATAACTCAATAACTTCGCCATAAGGTCCTCTGAAAACTAACCCCTTTGGTTCTTTTTCTCCACGAACTGGAAGACAAATATTTGACATTATCGGATAATTATTTTCAATCAATTTTATTCTTAAAATTTCTAAGTCACTTCCCTCCCATGCTGCAGAAACTAAGCCTGTTTTATTGAAATCCGTAGGTATAATTTTAAATTCGTAATCTGGATTTTGCTCTTCATAAACGTGCTGTTCCATACCAATTCTGTTTTTTTCGTAGCCCATAAGACACATATCAAAACCCATATCTGCTGGACCACCCATGATGGCGGCTGCCCCAGGTTGTTTCAAAACTAAATCATTTACGGGAATAATTCCTATAATTTTTTGCCAAAATTGCTCTTGTATTTCTCTGTTTTTTATCGAAATCACACAGTTTGCTGGCACATTTATTCCATCAATGGCATACTCTTTCAACAATGATTCCCCGCCTTTTCTTCCTACAATTTGGGTAACAAAAATTTGTTCCCCCGAAGGTCCAATGAAAGCTGTACTTTTCATCAAAACATAGCCCAAAGGCTCTGGACCTTCACAATCAAATTCAGTTGGAGTAGCTAATGCTCCAAATTTGGCACGAATTACTTTTAAATATGCTTTTTCTACATTAGGAGTTCCAGCCTCAAAAACCGCCATTCCACAGTCCCAAGGATTTGCTCCGTGACGATTTGGTAAGGCATCTTTATCAGAAGTTTCAATTAACCTTACAACAGAACCTTCCTCGTGCCCGAGTAGTGCATATTTTCCAAGATTTGTTCCAAAATTTGCTTTTTGAATATCAGACAGATATGAAATTTCAAGTAATTGATAACCCAAACCATCTCTGTAAAATCTCAAACTTTGTTCCCAAGTATTTGTAATAATTGTGATTGCTTTTAAAGCACCAGAAATATGAACCATGACATAGTAGATTTTATAGTAGATTTTTACAAAACTAATAGTAGATTTTTAATAAATCTTTTTTAATTACATAAACATTTAATCAAAGGGATAGTTATATTTGCGAACGGAAAATTAGAAATATTTCATCCAAAAATACAATTATAATGGTTAATCTTAAACTTTTCCCTCATCATACGGGTGTTTGGGAAGGTACTTATACAAGAATCAATCCCGAAGGACAGCAGACCGCTAAATGGCGTAGTAAACTAACAATCAAAATGTTAAGTACAGACCATTATCATCAAATCAATGAATATTTTTGGGAAGATGGTCATTATGAATTACATGATTTTGGTGTTTGTGCATTTAATGAAAATGGAGAATTAATTTTCGATAATCCAAGAATTCTCGGCAAAGCATGGGAAACCAATGATTCCGTTGTATTGACATGGAGTTACAAAGACCGTCCAGGGTCAAATCTTTACGAAATGATTGATTTTATTGGTACAGAAAAAAAACATAGAATTCGTACTTGGAAATGGTCATTTAATGATGAATTTGAAGGTTTAACCATGATTGACGAACGCCAAACTGCCACTCAATCAGAAATCCCAGCATCATTTTACGAAAATTTAGCTTCAAGACGTTTTACAGGCGAATCGAGGAGTAACAAATAATTTGTGAATTAGTGAGTTGTGATTTAGTGATTATTTATCAGAATACTATTTTTCATTAAATCACTAAATCACCAAATCAAAAATCACAACTAAAAACATGACTATCACTGAAAAAATAATGGCGATCAATTCTGGTCGTGATAAAGTTGTTCCAGGGCAATTAGTTTGGACAAACATTCAATCTGTCATGACGATGGACTATCTCGGAACAGAAACTTTCAAAGCATTTGACTCATTGGGTAAACCAGAAGTGTTTGATAAAGAGCGAGTTATCTGTGTTTCCGACCATTTAGTGCCTCCTCCTACCCAAGCCTTTGCAACGCTTTTGAACCAATGGCGTGAAGCAGTAAAAGCCCACGACATTAAACATTTTTATGATTTAGGTCGCCAAGGAATTGCTCACCAAATTATGGTCGAACAAGGTCACGTTTTGCCAGGGACTTTATCCATCGGTACTGATTCTCATGCAAATACGTATGGTGCAGTGGGTGCAGTCGGCAATGCAGTTTCAGTTTCGGATGCTGCCGTAGCAATGGCTACTGGAAAATCGTGGTTTCGAGTGCCAGAGACGGTAAAATTCCACATCACAGGCAAATGGCAACCGTGGGTGATGGCAAAAGATTTGAGCCTCCACATTATGGGTATGATGCACTGGAACGGTCATTTGATTTATAAAACCATTGAGTTTGATGGTCCTGCTATTTCAGATTTGGAGATGGCTGGAAGAATGACTTTGTGCAACATGACTGTTGACTTAGGGGCAAAAAATGGAATCATCGCCCCAGATGCCAAAACGGCAGAATTTCTCAGTCCAGTGCAAAAAGGGAATTGGAATTATGTTACGTCTGACTCTGATGCAGTTTATGAAAAAGTTTATGAAGTTGATGTAACTAACTTAGTACCAACGATTTCGATGCCTGACAAATTGGATGAAGTTAGACGAGTAGAGGAAGTGCAAGGTACAAAATTCAATAAGGCTTTTGTAGGAACGTGTACTAATGGACGGTTGGAAGATATTGAAATGATGGCAAGAATTCTGAAAGGAAAGCAAGTTCATAGAGATGTTAATTTTATGTTGGTTCCAGCCTCAACCCAAGTGTATTTAGATGCCATCAAAGCGGGATATATTACAGATTTAATCGAAGCTGGTGTAGCAGTAGATACACCTTCATGTGCTTCATGTGCAGGAATTCACACAGGCGTTGCGGGTGACGGAGACATCGTTTTGAGTGCAGGGAATAGAAATATGAAAGGTAGAATGGGCAGTAAGAATGCTCAGATTTACTTAACGAGTCCTGCGGTTGTAGCTGCTTCGGCATTAACGGGTGTTATAACAGACCCCCGAAGTATTTAATTGTTGAATGATTGGATGTTAGAATGATTGAATATTGTTCACAATCGAATACAACCCTATGTCAGAAACAAAAGAAGAATTTATACAAAAACTACTTGCCAAAACAAAAGACCTTACATTACGTAGTATAAAAGTTTTCTAAGCATTACCTAAGACAGAAGAAGCAAAAATAATTGGAAGACAATTTTTACGCTCCTCCACTTCCGTCGGGGCGAATTATAGAGCTGTTTGTAGAGCAAGAAGTAAAGCAGAATACTATTCCAAATTAAGTATTACTTTGGAAGAAGCTGATGAAACGATGTTTTGGCTTGAAATAATTATAGAGTCAGGATTATTAGCAAAAAATAAACTTTCAACCATGTTGGATGAATATGAAGAAATTGTAAAGATTTTGTCAAAAGCGAGAAAAAATACTTGACAAATATTCAATCATTCAATCATTCAATCATTCAAAATTATGATTATTAGAGGAAAAGCATGGGTTTCAGACAATTACGTAATGTCATACGACATGGTATTACAAAAAGACTGGACATCCCCTATCAATAAGGAAGAAAATGCCAAATGGATAATGGCAGGAGTTTCCGAAGAATTTAATCAAGAAGGTGCATTCAGAGATGCTGGATATACATTTATTGTAGCAAGACACAATTTTGCGGGTGGAGGAAAATCCATCGAACATTGTGTTACAGGACTCATGGGTGCTGGTATAAAAGCTGTATTTGCAGATTCATTTGCAAGACTTCAATTCCGCAATGCCATCAATTACGGTTTGCCTTTTATCACTTGCAAAGATATTGCAGACATTGCCCGTACAGGTGATGAGTTAGAATTTAATCCTTCAACGGGTGAAATTAAAAATCTCTCAAATGGACAATCAAAAATCTCAGTTCCAGTTTCTCCCTTTGTGGCAGAAGTAGCTGAGGCTGGGGGAATTATGGATTTTATTAGAAAAAGAATTGCTGAGGGGACGGTTGATGAATTGAGGTAATTTCGATGTTCGATTTTCGTTTTTCGATGTTCGGTAAAAATAGAAAATTGATAACTATTAATAGCATCGGAAATTAACGGTTGAACATCGTAGTAGAACCGAACATCTAACATCGAAAAACAAACATCGAAATTGAAAACAAACACTATCAAACAAAAGTGGGCAAATAAAGAAGCCGTTTTAGGAGTCATTTCCAATTCAATCGACCCAACAGTTGCAGAACTTTGCGGTTGGTCGGGCTTGGATTTTTATATGATTGACGGTGAACATTCGCCTGTAACCACCTCCGAAGTACAAAATATCGTCCGTGCTTGCGAATCCGCCAATACAGTTCCATTGGCACGTATTCGTTCAAATGACCCAAAACTGATTTTACAATTTATTGATGCAGGGATTATGGGCGTAATGATGCCTGGGCTAATGAATGCTCAAGATGTTGAGAACTTTGTAAAAGCTATGAAATATCCTCCTATGGGTGAGCGAGGTATGGGTCCAGCTCGTGTTTGGGATTACGGTTTAGGCAAAATGACGCAGTTGGAATATGTAAAATTTGCCAACGAACAGACTTTGGTTTTACCAATGATTGAGGACATTAGAGCATTAGCACATCTCCCAGAAATGTGTAAAGTGTCAGGTATTGATGGATTTATCATCGGTCCAAGGGATTTAGCAATGTCAATGGGCTTCATGGATGGACCTGCCCATGATGAAGTTAAAGAGGTAATCAATCAGATTTTCAAGGTAGTTTTAGAAGCAGGCTTAGTCATTGGAACAGTCGCAGCAACAGGCGACCAAGCAAAGGCACTTATCGAAAAAGGTGCATTATTTTGCTTAAACTCCGTTCAAGGATTAATAAAAACCTCTGCAACAGAATATTTAAAAGGAGCTATAAAATCGTAGAAAACCACCGTTCACCTTTAACCGTGTACCGTTTACCGAAAAAAAAATGAAATCATTAATCGTATTATTTAACCTCAAAGAAGGCGTTTCAGCCTCTGATTATGAGGCATTTGCCAAAGAATTAGACATTCCAACCGTAAAAAGTTTGACGTCAGTTTCTGAATTTCAAGTTTTTAAATCACAAGGAATTTTTGGGTCTGAGGCTACTCCACCCTACCAATATGTGGAGGTAATTCATTTTGACTCTATCGAAAATCTTGTTTCTGACATGGGAAAAGAACCCAAAATGGCAGAAATTCCAGCCAAATTTCAAGAATTTGCTGACAATCCGATTTTTATTGTTTCAGAGGAAATTTAATTTGAAAATTTGGAAATGGGTAATTTGAAAATTAAAATCAACTACCTTATCTAAATCTTCATTATCTCAATTGTTTCTGTTTGGAAATCATTTCCAAATCTTCAAATTTACTAATTTTCAAATTGAAGAAATGTATTCATTAAAAGGAAAAACCGCTATCATTACAGGTTCTGGTCGTCATGGTGGGATTGGAGAAGCCATCGCTTTGCGGTTGGCACAAGAAGGCTGTAATGTTGTGATCTCAGATATTGGCAAAGCAAAAGGTACGGAATTTGCTGACGAACACATCGGAAGTACTTCTGAAATGGACGAAATCGTACAGGCTTGTGAAAACTTGGGAGGAATAGCCATCGCCATCCCTTGTGATGTAAGAATTGCCAAAGATTGCGAAATCCTTGTAAATCAGTCTGTTAAAACTTTCGGACAAGTTGATATTTTGGTAAATAATGCAGGAGTAGGTTATTTGATGGAGGCTTTTACGGAATTTAAAGAAGAAAGTTGGGATGCAGTTTTGGATGTGAACTTGAAAGGTGCTTTTTTATGTTCTCAAGCTGTTGCACGACAAATGATTGAATTAAAAACAGGTGGTTCAATCATTAATATTGCGAGTCAAGCGGCTAAGTCTGGCTTCCCTTTTGCGGCTGCTTATACAGCTTCAAAACATGGATTAATTGGACTCACACGTTCAAATGCAGTTGAATTAGGCACTTTTGGCATACGAGTAAATGCAGTTTGCCCGAATCATATTACGACGGGTTTAGGGCATTGGCAAAACAAATTTTTCTCTGATAAATTAGGGTTAGATTATGAAACCTATTTGCAAGGCATCAAAGACCGTAACCCATTAAAACGTACAGGTTTAGTAGATGACATCGCCAAAG
>JAAFJL010000134.1 GCA_013298865.1 Cytophagales bacterium
CACGGACGAACAACAGTCTTAACTTTAATTACAGAATCAATAAAATCAATTTCTTTACCAATGCCAGTTATAACATCAATAATACCTACCAAGATTTGACGATTACTCGCCAATATTTTAAACCCACGGGTGAATTGAATTCTGGTTTCATTCAAAATTCTTACTTTAAAAGACAGCCTTCGGGAGCAAATATTAAGTTGGGAATGGATTGTTATGTTTCTAAAAAAGTTACAATGGGCGTGGTTTTCAGTGCTTTACGAAATCCCAACCAAACGCCTATCGTGAATAATGCCAGAATTACAAATGGCAAAGGAGAACTCACTTCATTGAACGAAGCACAAGTAAATCCTGCCGATAAGGTTTTCCGAAATGGAAGTGCCAATGTGAATTTTAGCTACAAATTTGACAGTACAGGCAAGGAATTGACGACCAATTTGGACTATATCGCCTACGATTCTGAGCATAATCAGTCATTGCTCAACAATACTTTTACGCCCGACAGAGTTTTTGTAGGAGGAAGTATTTTGAACTCATCTTTACCCGCAAAAATCAATATCAAAACGGCAAAAATTGATTATTCAAATCCTTTGAAAAATGGTGGAAAAATAGAAACGGGACTCAAAACCAGTTTTGTCAATACTGAAAACGTAGCCGCTTTTTTCGATTTTATTGATAATCAAAATGTGCCAAATTATGAGTTCTCTAATGATTTTATTTATGACGAAAATATCAACGCCGCTTATCTAAATTATAGCATAGAAGGCAAAAAATGGGGTTTTCAGGCAGGTTTGAGGTACGAGAGTACAGACATAAAAGGTAATCAATTGGGTAATAAAGTCACCAAAGATTCTACTTTCAAGAGGGATTACAGTAGCCTATTTCCAACCTTTTATGTGTCTTACAAATTGGATACTACGGGGACAAATCAATTGAGTTTTTCGTATGGACGAAGGGTAGAACGTCCTGATTATCAGTCAATGAACCCCTTTACCTATCCGAGGGACAGATTCACATTATACGGTGGAAATCCATTTCTAAGACCAACTTTTTCGGATAATTTTGAAATCGCACATACGTACAAAGGCAGAATCACCACAACTTTGGAATACAGTTATCTCAAAGACCCCATCAACGAAACCATCGAACAAGGCACGAATGTATTTTACAGTCGCCCAGGCAATGTGGGAGAACAAAAAACCTTTGGGCTATCAATAAGCGGGGGCATTCAACCTGCCAAATGGTGGACAATTCAACTTTATACGGAGGTGAGATACAACCAATTTCAAGCTGTTTTGTATAACCAAAACCTCAATAACTCAGGAACTTTTTGGTATTTTTCACCCACTAACTTGTTTCAAATCAATAAGTTATGGAGTGCAGAACTTGCTGGTACGTATCAAACGAGTGCATATACTGGACAATTCGTAACGATTCCCAACGGAAACATAAGATTTGCCATTGCCAGAAAAATTTTGAAGGAAAAAGCCAATTTAAAATTTGGGGTAAGTGATATTTTCTATACTCACCGGGCAGGCGGAGACATCAAAAGTTTATCAAATTCTACCGCCAGTTGGTTCAGTTATTTCGATAGTCGAGTAGCCTCCATCGCTTTCGGATGGCGTTTTAACAAAGGAAAAATCTTGAAAGCAAGACCAAGTGGCGGTTCGGAGACGGAACAGAGTCGGGTGAGTGGGTAGGTGAAATATAATTAAAACAAAAGCCCTAACAATTTGAATATTGTTAGGGCTTTTGTTTTAATTATATTCCATTCAAAATCAAGTAGTTATGAGTTCAGACAAACTCAATGTCCTCATAAGTATTACAACTCTGAAATATTAATGAGGTAACTTCAATATTCACAAACCAATCATCTCCTTTGAAAATAATCTTTTTTATATCTTCCACAATTGTTGTTTCTGGCATACAAGGTTTGGCATTTTGCCAGTTATTTACCTCTATGTTTTTTAGATAAAATCCATCTATCTGTATAACAATTGTATTGTAATCTTTGCCCCAAACGCCCCATTTATGATTTTCTTTAGCAGGTTTTTGTTGGGTATAAATATTGAGCGTAATTCTATCGTCCATTCTTAACTCCAGTTTCCCCAACACAATTTTTGTAGTTAATCCATCGGGGAACAACGTCTTTAAGAATTGGTTTCTTCCTATTATTTCAATGATATTCATGTAATTATTTTCTTTTGGGGAAATTGTAATGTCCATGTGTTCCTGGCACACTACCTGTTCTTTGATTGTCTATCGGTCTAACATTAAAGTGAGGTTCTGCACCATGACCTGGGGTCGCTTTGCCATGTCCTAAACTATGTTCTTGAATAACTACTGGTTTTCCTTGGTTATTTGTATAATGATATTCTCTTGCTTGTACAGGATTACCTTTGGCATCTAAAACTCTATTTCCTTTACCATCATCTAATGGTGTTCTCGTAACTTTTGGTTGTTGACTTTGAGGCACTCCTGCATCTCTTTTTGCTTCTCTAAGTGCTTCTCTTCTGCTTCCTGCCTCATAACTTGTCTTCTTACATTTTAATCCAAATGGGTCAATATATACATTTAAGTCATTTACATATCCATAAAGAGCTACACCCCCATCCAACCGAATCGGATCTTGGCTAATATAAATTCCCTCTTCTGGTGAATAGTAGCGGAAACGGTTGTAGTATAAACCTGTTTCGGAGTCTTCGTATTGTCCTTGATAGCGGAAAGGGCAGTCGGTCAATGAGTTTCCTTTGAAATCTCGGATTGCTCCGAAAGAGTCCAATTCTCCCTGCCAAACTCTACCACCTTTATCGTCGTACATCTCGAAAGGTGTACCTAAATAATCTGAAACGATGTTGAAATTCTGCTCATTTTTGAGTTTCCCCATCGGAGCAAAACTGTCTTCTTCAAACAACCAAGTGGTTACTTCTTTTTCGTCTGTCCACTCGTGTAGGGGCGTGTTGCCGTCCCAAACCCAATGCGTAGAAATTCCTCTAAAAGTCTTCTTTGTTCTTCTGCCTAAAGCATCGTATTCAAAGCTAACTATTTCATTATCAGGACGTACAATCTTTTGTAACATTCCAGTCGCATCCCATTCGTAATGCCAAACTCTGCCATCTCCGAGGGTTTTCTTGGTTAGATTTCCTTCAGCATCATAATCGTACTTTGTCCCTTCGGCTTCTAATAATTTTCCACCTTTGCTATACTTTCGGTCACTTCTTGATGATGTTTTGTAAAGATTCCCTACTTCGTCTGGATTTCGTAATTGCTTCTTGCCACTGCCATAACTTGCCGAGGCTAAATTCCCGAAAAGATCGTGTTCAAAAGTAGTCAATCCTAAACTATTGTCCAAAATTTCGTGCAAACGGTCATTGTAGCCCCATTTGTAAGACTTAGAACGTTTAGTTGTACCACCCACCGAAACTTGATGTTCGGTGATACGCCCCATTCTATCTCTTTGGAAAGAACTTTTCAGGTTGCCCATCTTACGTTCTGTCTCGAAACCCATTTTGTCTCTGATGAAATCCGCCGACCAATCTTGGTTTGTCATATTCATCACATCGCCCATAGCGTTGCGTTGCAGATTGATGTCTGCCCCCAAAGAAGACGAAACCTTGATACGATTTCCCATAAAATCGTACTCAGATTGTACGGAGTTCCCACCCTGAGCATCTGAAATTATCTGTCCCATTACATTCCGATTCAAATTGACTGAACCATACTGATTAGAAGCCCCAATTAATGACCCATCTGGACGGTAGCTATAACTTTCGACCGTTCCATCATGATGCTGAATCTGGGTTGTGCGTCCCATTGCATCGTACTGATACTTAGTGAGTTGTCCCGAAGGGCGAAGCATTTCTTGTACTCTTCCACCCAGATCACGTACGTACAGACGAGTCATTCCATCAAAACCAACTTCTTTAATTATGTCACCTTCACCATCTAATTGGAAAGTATATTGTTCACCTTTTTCATTTAATAAAGCTGTTAACTGCCCTTCAGTATTATAAAAATATTTCAGTTCTGTTTCCCCTTCTTTTCGGCGAGTCATACGCCCTAAGCCTGAGTACTCAAACTTTATATCGTGATGTTGGTCTTTAGAACGAGTTATATTATCATCGGCATCATATTCAAAAACAGAGAGGTTTCCATCAGGTTGCTTTATTTTCGTGATACGATTCAATAAATCGTACTCTTTCCATTCAGCATTACCAAGTGGATCTGTCATTTTGATATTATTTCCGAGGCGATCATACAACCAAGAGCTTATATTTCCGTCTGCTGTAGCAAAGTGACGTAGGTTAAAGAACTCATCATAATCTAAATTGGACTGCTGCCCATCTGGACTAAGCACGGATTTTAGTAAACCTTTTTGGTAATAATACTGAGTCTTTCTACCGAGAGGGTCAAGACGAGCGACAAGGTTTAATTGTTCGTCATATTCCCAAGCCCAATTGCCCCCAGAAGCATCACGAGCAAACATTGGCAGAAAATCCTCATTAAATTCTATATCAGAACTGCCTCCTCCAGAAGAAGAGATATTTATTGTATTTCCCCAATCGTCATACTGGTAAGATGTTTTATTACCAAGAGAATCCGTAATTTCAATAACTTCGTTATGTTCATTAAAAACCTTGGAAAACTCTCCTTTTCGTGAATCAATCGTTTTCACCACTAAGCCATTTTCATTACCAAAATAGGTCGTTCTATATCCAATAGAATTTTCGACAATTGTTTTCTTTTCAGCAGGAAAATACTGAAGTTTATGATCATAAATACCCCCATCTCCCCAAGCACGAGTACACATTGCATCTTCACCAGAGCCTTGATATTCAAAATAAAAATTAGACCCATCTTTAAAGGTCTTCTTTGTAATCAACTGATCTTTATACTCGTAACTTTCCTTTTGGTCAAGGGCGTCACGAAATGCGGTAAGCTCTCCATTTTCATAATCATAATTAGCAATAACAAACGTCTTGCCTACTTTTTCGGGGTGTGGAGCAATAATCTGACGAATCCTTCCTGTGGCATCAGAATTTACTTGTAATGTTCTGTTGGCACTATCTATAATTTTCTCTAAATGACCATTAGGATTATAGAAAAACTGAATCTTGAAGCCGTTCGGATTTTCGATAGAAGAGAGTTTTTTCACGCCATTTCCTACATCAGCCTTGAAACGGTAAATCAAATTTTCAGCCGTACGAATAGCATAACCTTCTTGGTCATGAATAAAATACATCCTTTCTTCTCTATTGAAACTTATTTTTCCTTGTGGTACAAAAGGAAAAACGATTCCCCGACCATCAGCAGAGCGATAAATAACTTCTTTTAGGTGAACTTTGATTGCCATGTCATAATTATGATGCCAACCATGTCCTAATGCCCCTTTATGAATCGAAAATGAAAACCACTTCCTAACCCAAACAATTGGGATTGGTCCATGAACAAAGAAATCTGTATTTTCAGTAAACATATAGCCTCCAATTACATCAACTGGATCACTTGTAGGAGTACCTTTTTTTAAATCTGTCGCTCCAGTAGCTCTTTTACCTAAACCTACTTCCCTACTCGCTGCTCTTGAAGCATCCGAGGCTCTATTTGCCCCTCTTGCGGCATCACTTGCTCTGTTAGCAGCTTTACTGGCATCAGCAACTTTGTCTGCGGCTTTTGCACCTCTTAATATTTTTGCACCGCCTTTAGCCACACGCCCTAATTTACCCACAATCGGGATTATACCCAATGCTCTTTCGAGCGGAGATAGTTTTTCGCCTGTTATTAAATCTTCTCCCGTAAAGGCTTCAATGACTCCTTTTACAGTTCCTACAACAGGGATAAAATCCAAAACCATAGAAGCACCAATTGCCCAGAGAGAAGGTTCTTTCGTAGCAAAAACCTCAGCAGGAATATCAGCAGGATTCATATTGAAAGTTGGACCACCAATCAAAACTGTTGGGTAACCTCCTACGATTATACCCATGTGAGCAGTCATGTCACCCATCCGTGCAGCAGGGAGTCCACCGATGAGTACAGCCATAGAGCCTTGTGTCACCATGTCTGGTGGTCCAACGCAAGTGGCCATATTGGTTACGGTAACGGCGGGTAATCCCCCAATCAAAACGTTGGGTTTTCCAGGAGGTAAAAGAGGTCCTCCGACGTGAGGTTTAGGTCCGTCGAACATCGGACAAGTGTGCATATCAGTTACACGAGCGGCTGGCTGTCCCATCTGAGCTTATAGGTTTTCTTCGTAAATTAGCAAAATAGCAAGACTTAATTTGAGATTGCTAAATTACTAATCTAACCTATTACTAAGCAGAATGTTGGCGATGAATGAGTGAACGGTAGTTTAGGGCAAAAAGATACGTAGAATGTTATCTTATTGCTTGGCATTTCTAAAATTAAGCGGATAAAGAGAGATATTTTAAAGTTTTTAGAGTAACACCTAATGAATAGCTTAACAGAATAAGATAAGTACACTGTTTAATAAGTTTGTCTTAGTAAAATTATAATTTTCCGCCACAGCCTTATTGTATCGGGAAATTATAAATTGAGTTTGGGAGTATTTTTATTGCTTCTATTTAGTATTAGTTTTTTAAGAGGAATAACACTTATAGAAGCTCCTCGAAAAAAGGTTTTTAAACATCTCAAAAACTACTCGTTTCCATCTACAAAAAAGGTTATTGAAAAAAATCATTGACCTTTTTTGATACTCAAAGACTTAATTAAAATTGCTCCCCAAAAGCCAAAATCTGTTTGAATTTTGTTAGAAATTACTCATGTTAAAAATTTAAACATGAAAATTTATCAAATATCAATGATATTATTTATTGACACTTTATAAATTCAAAAAATATTTTTTAGAAAGTTTGGTTCTTTAAATAAAAAAGTATAATCTTGTAGTGAAATTTACTATAAGTATAAATATAATTTTACCATAAGTATATTTACAGATATTAAATTTCATTTTTTACTGATAAAAACCAAAAACAATCTAACAAAACAAGTATGAAAAACAATCAATTTTTTAGTAAAACAGCATTGAGTTGCTCAGCAGCTTTTATGCTATTGTTCGCAAGTTGTTCAAAGGAGACTTTGGATGAAGAAGCAATTGTCCCAAGTAAGGCTTCAAGTGCGAAGGTTGCTGCATTTAGTAATGGACAAGGTACAGATCATGGATTCTTTACTACAATGTACACCTCAAGTGGGTCTTCAGATATGACCTTCCCTTATGCAAATCAATACGCTGGTAATTTCCAAATAAATTATACTAACGTTGGAGATGTAGTAGGTGGAAAAGGTTGGAAACCTGGTGCTGCAAGAACTATCAATTACAATGTAGGATCTCTTACTGGAAGCTATGATTTTGTGGGTGTTTATGGATGGACAACAAGTCCATTGATTGAATATTATGTAGTCGAGAAAGGCTTTATTCCGTGGAATTATGGTGGGGGAAGTAGTGTAAATAACGTTAAAAGTGACGGGCATACTTACAATTTTGCTAAGCATAAGCAAGTAAATCAGCCCAATATAACTGGTATCAACGGAGATTTCTGGCAGTATATTGATAACTGGGGTGGACAGGCATTCAATGGTAATAAATCTATCAACATGACTACCCATATTAATAACTGGAAAAGTAAAGGTGGACAAGGATTTGGCAGTTATGATTACCAAGTATTTGGTTTAGAGGCATTCGGAAATAAAAGCGGTTCTATTAATGCAACGGTTTGGTAAACTATTAGGCATTTGGAATGCAAAGAGGCTGGCAGGAATCACAACCGCCAGCCTTTTTTATTTTACAAATATTGGCTTTGCCATAGGTAATTACTGGCTTTCAAAGCCAGTAATTATACAAATTCCTTTAAAATAGACATTTCAATGAAGAATATATTAATTTTATTTTTATTGACAATAATGATTATTATTAGCTCTTGTTCACAAAATAAAAAGACTGATAACTTTGTGTTAGTTAAAGGAGGAGATTTTATCAATACAAAGTCCAATTACTATGGGAAAGATATAAAACTATCGGACTTTTATATTAGCAAGTATGAGGTAAGTCAAAAAGAATGGACTGAAGTAATGGGCAATAATCCATCAAAATTCAAAGGTGAAAATTTGCCTATTGAAACGATAACTTGGTACGACTGTGTGGAATATTGTAATAAAAGGAGTTTGAAAGAAGGCTTGAAACCTTATTATAATATTGACAAAACTAAAACAGACCCTGACAATGATGATAGTAGAGATGATATAAAATGGGCAATAACGATTATTGAGGGTGCTAATGGTTACCGATTGCCAACAGTAATGGAGTGGGAATATGCTTCAGGTGGAGGTCGGATGAGTAAGAGTTACACCTACAGTGGTAGCAATGATATTGATAAAGTAGCATTATATTGGGTAAACTCTGGGGATAAAATCTTAACAGGAGTTTGGTCATGGGGAGCAGTACAACAGAATAATTGCAAAACAAAACCCATCGGTAGCAAAGCACCCAACGAATTAGGGATTTTCAATATGTCTGGAAATGTAAGGGAATGGTGCTGGGGTTGGAAAGTTAATGAGGAGGGAATCAAAGAACGTTGTTGGAGAGGTGGCGGTTGGGCTGGTGGTGATTTCTGTTGTGAATCAACTTATCAGGGTAGTTATGTAGGAAATTCTAAGGGCGAAGATGAAGGTTTGCGTTTGTGTAGAAGCAAATAATACGTTCGTTTAGGATTAAGCCTTTCTTGAAATGAACAATCAAAACTCAATAATATGACTTTCAGAAAGATTAATTGCTTTATCCAATTATTGGCTATTTTATGTTTGACAAACACTGCTTTTTCTCAAGAAAAAATAGTGGAAATCCAATTTTTCAAGGCTGGTATGCAGACCCTGAAGCGATAATTTTACAGCATAAATATTGGGTATTTCCAACTTATTCGGCAAGATATGAAAAGCAAGTTTTTATGGATGCTTTTTCTTCAACGGATTTAATTACTTGGGAAAAACACTCAAAAATCATTGATACTTCTGCTATAAAATGGGCAAATAAAGCAATGTGGGCTCCTTGTATTGTGGCAAAAGACGATAAATTCTTCTTGTTTTTTTCTGCCAATGATATTCAAAATTCTGAGCGAAAGGGAATGGGGGCTAATAAACCCGAAAATGATGATACAGTTGGAGGTATTGGCATCGGTGTGGCATCAAAACCAGAAGGACCTTACAAAGACTATTTAGGAAAACCTTTGATTAATCAATTCTATAACAAAGCACAGCCCATTGACCAGTCTGTTTTTAAGGACAAAGACGGTAAATACTACATCATTTATGGGGGTTGGGGACATTGCAATATTGGCAAACTCAATAAAGATTTTACAGGTTTAATTCCTTTTGAAAATGGGAATTTAGTGAAAGAAATCTCCCCCAAAGATTACGTAGAAGGGGCAACAATGTTTATTAGGAAAGGGAAATATTATCTGATGTGGTCTGAAGGAAATTGGACTGATGGCACATATAAAGTAGCCTACGGGGTTTCTGACTCAGTTTTTGGACCTTTTGAAAAAAAATCTACGATTCTGGTTGCCGATGAAAAAGTAGCTACTGGAGCGGGACATCATTCGGTGATGAATATTCCTAATACCGAAGATTGGTATATTGTCTATCATCGCCGACCGATTCCGAATGAAGGCAGAGACCATCGTGTTACTTGTATTGACCGACTGTATTTTAATAAAGATGGTTCAATAAAAAATGTAAAAATGACTTTTGAAGGAGTACAAAGAAGAGTGCTTAGATAGCATTTGACACTTCCACTACATCTCCATCAACCGCTTCAAATTATCATGGTAACTCACGCCTGTTTCAATTTTAGAATGCTTTTGGTCGTGCATCGCTACGAGGTATTTTCCGTTGAAATGTCTTTCTAATTCTTTGATTTTTAGAGAATTAACTATCGCTGCCCTACTGATTCTGATGAAAGTATTGGGTAGTTTTTCTTCCAAATTCGCAATAGTATAATTGGTAATGTATTGCTTTCCGTCTATCGTATTCAAAAAAACGTATTTCTCCTCTGCCTGAAAATTCGAGATTTCATCGAAGGGAATAAACAGGATTTTATCACCACTTTTCACTGAGATAGAATGAATTTCTTTCTTGGGTTTTAGTTGTTCAAATAATCCCAAAAGGCTTTCATTGGAAATCTTAACGGATTGATTATCAGTGATTTTCCTTAGTTTTTGAACCGTTTTTTCAAGTCTTTCTTTTTCGATGGGTTTCAAAAGATAGTCTATCGAGTTTTCCTCAAATGCCTTGATGGCGAATTGGTCGAATGCCGTTACGAAAATAACCATTGGCATAAATTCCAATTGGGCGAGCATCTCGAAACCCGAAAGTAAGGGCATTTCTATGTCCAAAAAGATTAAGTCAGGCTTATGGATTTCGATTTTTTCGAGACCTTCTTGCCCGTTTTCAGCTTCGGTGATGATGTCAAAAGTATCATCATACTCCCTCAATAGCCGTTTCAAGCGAGAAATGGCAATGGGTTCATCATCAATGAGAATAGTTCTAAATTTCATGGCTTTTTTTTCGGTACACGGGTGAACGGTACACGGTTAACGGAGGGACGGTACAGGATAAATGATGAACAGAAAAGAGAAATAACGTTTCCTTTTCACTTTGCTCCGTTTACCTTTTACCGTTCACCGTGTACCGTGATTGGAATCGTGATGATTACCGCCTTTTCGGGCTCATTTTTTACTTCAAAATTTGCCTTTTCTCCATAGACAATTTTTAGTTTTTCTTTGATGCTTCGTAAACCAAAACCTCCGCCAACGGCTTCTCCAAAATCGGGACCATTGTCGTGAATTTTGATAAAAATATTGTCATTCATTTGCTTAATTTCTACCTTGATTTCCCCTGCATGAGCAATTTTTGAAATGCCATGTTTAATCGCATTTTCTACCAAAGGTTGCAGTAAAAATCGGGGTATTTTATGCGTAAAAATACCTTCTTCGCAATCAATTGTATAACTCAAACGCTTGCCAAAACGTACTTGTTCAATCGCTAAATAGGCTTTTATGATTTCTAATTCGTCTTCAATCGTATGGAAATTCTCTTCGTTTCTGCCTGTGGTATATCTGAACAATTTTGATAGTTGAATCGTCATTTCCTCCGCTTTGTCAGGCTTTTCATGGATTAATCCTGCGATGCTGTTTAAGGAATTATACAAAAAATGCGGGTTAATTTTCGCCTCCAAAGCATCCAATTGAGCCTTTGATTTTAGTTTTTCGAGGTTCAATAATTGGTATTCTTGTTCGGATATTTTGCGGGTGATGCTACGAGTTCTTTGCCAGTAATAATAGTAGGCACAACTTACGATTATTGGCAAAAATATATAAATTATACTATCATTATTTTTGTCTTGATTCCATGCACTTCTGGCAATACGTTGCCAATAGAGAACCCCCATAATTGCATTAAAAATAAAAACATAAACCGAAGTTATCGAAATCAAAATTAAGTATTTAGCCCAATTTGATTTTATCTTAAATTCAAATAAATTAATGAAAATATATACCGAAATCAATGCTCCAACGCCATTGTTGAGGTTTGAATAAAAAACACCTTTTGAAATGGATGCCAATAAGCTCTTTGGATTAATAAATTCGAGCGTAAAATAGACCACAGCACTCAATCCATAAACCAATAAAATACAGAATAATAAGCCAAAAATTATCTCCTTGAATTGTACTAAGAATGGCTCTCTATGCGATGCAGGAACGGGTCTCGGAGCGTTTGAGTAATTTGTATGAACTTCGTTCTGATTTTGATTAGAATACGTATTAATGTTCTGATTTTCAGCAAAATAGCTCTCATTTTGAGTGGGAGGTAGCATCGTATTTTCGATACTTATTCGACCTCCACGAGTTTTGGCAGTAATGTGTTTTCCGCCCCCGTTCAGCTTTCCATATAGCTTAGAGGAAGATATATTTCCTTGAAAATTTGGGAATGGGGGATGATAAATTCTATTGCCAGAAATCTCAAAATCAATCGGATTGTCTAAGGGTAAAGCAATTTTGATATTGCCGCCAGAAGTATCAAACCAAGCGTATTGATGAATGGTGGGCATATTTACGGTGATATTTCCTCCTTTGGTACTTGCCCCGATATTGCCATTTACATTTTGCAAACGAATATTTCCACCCATTGTGCTGCACTCAAAATCACCATGAAAAGTTGAGGCTTCGATATTTCCTCCCCACGTGGTGATATGAATTTGCCCTTTATGATTTTCTACGAAAATATTTCCTCCTTTTGTATCAATATTCATATCTGC
Source organism: Cytophagales bacterium (assembly GCA_013298865.1). GTDB lineage: Bacteria > Bacteroidota > Bacteroidia > Cytophagales > Spirosomataceae > JAAFJL01. The sequence continues at coordinate 12,320 of JAAFJL010000134.1, forward strand.
TTGATTTTCAGACAAATGAAAATCTCCCCCCATCGTTTTTGTATTGATTTTTCCTTCACATTTCAAAACATCAATATCGCCACCCCAAGTTTTTCCTTCAAGATTCCCTTTTGAATTTTCGATGGATAAATCTCCACCCCAAGTAGTGAAATAATGATTTCCCGATACATTTTTTATCGAAATATCACCACCATAAGTTTTTGAAATAGATGTAATTGTTTTCGGAATAAAAACCCTGAAAGATGTCTTTTTGAAGTTAAACCAAGTAAGCGGATTCAAAAAATTGATTCTGTTCCAAACTCTCAAAGTGTCGCCAAAAACATTAATAGAAAATTCATTAGTGAACTTGTTTACTGGCACTTGTTCTTGAAATAAAAACAGCGTAAAAATGCTTCGCACGTAGGCATAAGCCTCAACTTTGATTGTAGTTGAATCATGCCCAAGGATTTCAATATCGCCTGAAAAAGTTTCGAGTTTAAGGTTTTTGATTTCCTCCGCCTCAAAATTTTTGGTCATGCTTGGTGCTTGATTCATCATTTGTCTGTTTGTGAAAGCATCCATTTTGCTGTTGGTAAGCCCCAATTTGGGTGAATGGTTGATACAGGTTTAAATTTAGCGAATTGTTCGATGGCTTTCTCTAAAACGGGCTTCGATTTATCTTTACCACCTCCAAACATTGCTGGCGTATAAAAAATACCTTGTGCTTCTAAAAGGCTGATTCTTGGGTTTTGGGCATTTAACTTTTTGGCAGAAGCCAATGCTTTGTCAATCTTACTGCCATATTTCATCCAACGAAAAGATGGACTAACAGCAATCCGTGCGTTAGCAATATTCGCTCGCATAATTTCTACTTCTTCATTGTTTTTTACCAATTTATCCATTTTTTCGAGATAGGTATCAGCTTTATCAAGCAATTGGTCTTTTTTATCATCATCTTTTTCAGCATAGGAGTCCATCATGTAGCAATATGCCACCCAATAATTTGGTAACCATTCGGTTTTTTCGGTAGTAGCAATTCGCTCCATTTTGTTTGCTAAAAGCTGTAATGGCGAACCAAATTTTGCATTTTGAATCTCAGTAACCAAGCTTTCCATTGCTTTGAAATAAGCTGGATTTTGGGCTTTCAGATTTGAGAAACTAAAAATTATTATGCTGATAATCAATGAGATATGTTTCATTTTCTGATAATTAAATGTTTTCAATTAATGTTTTTGGTTTCACTCGTACCACGGAAATCCTTTTCCGTGTCGGAGTCCGATTGCTTTCGCAAGTTCACGGGAAAGGATTCCCGTGGTACGAGTGGAACCAAAATGTCGATTATAAATTAACGACTAATGAATCCCAACTTACATCTGTGAAAGCATCCATTTTGCTGTCATATCACCCCAATTTGGATGAATGTTTGATGCAGGTTTAAACTTACCGAATTGCTCCATTGATTTGTCTAAAATGGGCTTTGCTTTTGCTTTACCACCTCCAAAATTCTCTGGTGTGAAGAAGATACCTTGCCCTTCCAAAAGAGCGATTCTTGGGTTTTCGGGATTCAATTTTTTAGCTGCACCAAGGGTTTTTTGAACCATTCCCCCATATTTCATCCAACGGTCTTGCGGATTTACTGCCATTCTTGCACTGGCTAAATTGGCTCGCAAAACCTCTACTTCGTCATTGTCTTTTACCAATTTGTCGATGGTATTCATGTACGTATCCGCCTTGTCGAGTAGTTGGTCTTTTTTACCCGCATCTTTTTCAGAATATGAGTCCATCAAACAGCAATACGCAACCCAATAATTTGGTAGCCATTCGGTTTTTTCGGTAGTCGCAATACGCTCCATTTTGTTGGCAGAAGCCTGCAATGGTGTTCCGAATTGGGTGTTCTGAATTTCGCTAACCAAGCCTTCCATTGCTTTCAGATAAGCTGGATTTTGAGCATGAGATTTGGCAAAAATAAAGGTTAACATGATGATTGTGAGTAAGATACGTTTCATTTTGTTTGTTGCGTTTCGTCGCCACGTTTTTTATGTTCGGTAAACGGTAAAAGGTGAACGGTTCACGGTGAATGGTTTGATAGTTTTATCTTTTTCAGTACAACTTTCTCCGTAAACCGTGTACCGTTTACCCTTCACCGTTTGCCGTAATTTTAAATATCCAAATTCGCTTCTTTCGGCACTCGGTCTAATTTTCCAATACTCCACGACACCCCAAAGAATAAAGTCCTATACGCAACGGGCGTGACAGCAAAGCGTTGTTTGCCATCTTGCGAGTAGCGATACCCGAAGGAATTTTCACGCCCCAACACATTATCCAAAGACACATAAAAGACCATAAAATGATTTTTGACTTGCTTTAAGTAACTGGAAACCAAACTCAAATTTTGGAATGAAGTCGTCATTTCGGGGTTTTTGAAATCACTTCCGTAGTCATACACAGGTCGCC
>JAAFJL010000135.1 GCA_013298865.1 Cytophagales bacterium
AATGCTTACTTTCCCAAACGCAAAAATAAATATTGGTCTTTCGATTACTGAAAAACGTTCAGATGGGTTTCATAACTTAGCATCTTGCTTTTATCCTGTGGGTTGGTCTGATGTACTCGAAATTCTGCCTGCCGAAAAAACTACCTTTACAAGTACAGGAATCCCCATTCCAGGAGACACAGAAAATAATCTTTGTTTAAAAGCATACAATCTCCTCAAAGCTGACTTTGATATTCCTCCCGTCATGATTCATCTTCATAAAGTTGTACCAATTGGGGCAGGTTTGGGCGGAGGTTCAGCAGATTGTGCCTTTACCATTAAAACTTTAAATGACCTTTTCGAGTTAAACTTATCAGTAACTCTTATGGAAGATTACGCTCGGAAATTGGGTAGTGATTGTGCATTTTTTATTCAAAATCGTCCACAATTTTGTGTTGGAAAAGGAGACGAATTTTCAGAAATAAATATTGATTTATCAGGGAAATACATTGTTTTAGTTAACCCAAATATTCATATTTCAACTGCCGAAGCATACTCAGGTGTACGTCCAGAAAAACCAGTAATTGATTTAAAAGAAATTTTACAAAGTCCTATTAATCAATGGGTTAATTATGTAAAAAATGATTTCGAGGAACATCTTTTACCCAAATATCCAGTCATTGCAAACATCAAAAATCAGCTTTATACTTACGGTGCGGCTTACGCAAGCATGACAGGGTCGGGGTCAACTGTATTTGGAATTTTTGAGGGAGAAATCAATTTACAAGAACAGTTTTCTGGCTATTCTATTTGGCAGGGAAAACTTTGAAAAAACTTAGCTTTCAGCAATTTGCTTTTGGCTTTTTTAACTCTTAATATTTAAAAATGAAACGTCGAGAACCTTTTAAATTTATGCTTGGGCTGGCTATGTTTGGTAGTGTGATGCTCTTCTTTTTTCTGCTATTAATCTATGCTTTACGAAAAGATATTGGTGGCAATACCTTTGTAGAAACCCCTCTTCCTGCTATTTTTAGTTTTAGTACCATCATAATTTTACTGAGTAGCCTGACACTTTATTTGGGAGATAGAGCCTTCAAAAAAGACCAATTTTTTCAGTATAGAATTTTTATGGGAGCAACCTTTTTTCTGGGTACTACCTTCATTATCATGCAGTTAATTGGTTGGAAAGAACTTTATGAAGTAGGAACAACCAGCGAAGCCCGAAACTCAGGAGGATTCATTTATTTGATTTCTGGGCTACATATTTTACATATTTTGATAGGTTTAGGATTTCTCTTGAAAATTTTTATCGAAGCCCTCAAACGCCTTTCTTATGTTGATTCATTTGTATATTCTGTCAACCCCCCGAATCAACTCAAAATCAACCTAATCATCTTTTATTGGCATTTTGTGGATATTCTTTGGCTGGTACTTTTTCTGTTTTTGCTTTGGCAACATTCATAAAACTACTTCCCCAAAATTTCTTTAGCCACTCTTTCGCCAGAACGAATTGCTCCTTCTATGTAGCCGTTCCAAACATCTGAGGTTTCTGTTCCTGCCCAATGAATATTCCCGACGGGTTCACGCAAATGTTTACCCAAACTTGTCCACGCACCTGTGGGCATTACACCTGCGTAACAGCCACGAGTGAACTCTTCTTCTGCCCATGATTTGTCAATATAAAAAATCGGCTTACTGGCTTTTTCTCCGTAAAACTTAGTAAACTGCTCCAAAACTGCTTCTTTTCTATCTTCTGGACTGAGCAATGAAAAATCTTTTGCCTGATTCGCCAGCACAAAACCCATCATAATACCGAGTGACCCGTCTTTGGGCGAATTATCAAAAGTGACAGACACAAAGCCATTATCAGAAGCCGAAAGCCCGTTGAGTCCGTTTTCTCGCCAGAAAGGTTTGTCATAAATTGCATAACATTTCCAGACACTGCCCATTGGGATTCTTTGTAACAATTGGTCACGATTTGCAGGCATTAATGGCTGATAATCAATACGCCCTGCTAATGTTGGCGGCAGTGCAACCACGACTTTTTTAGCTTTATAACTAAAATCTTTCCCGATAACTTCTACACCGTCACCATCTTGTGTAATTGCCTTCACAGGAGCATTGTACTGAATAGTTTCTGGAGGGAAAGTAGCAATAATTTTATTGGCTAAAGACTGAGCCCCACCCAAAATACGCTCCTCTTGGGCTCCGTTTTTTACATTCATCAGGGTATCAAAATCTCTACCAGATTTGGTGTAAAACATCGCATGGAGCATTGAGACTTCGTTCGGATGTGTTGCCCAAATCGCTTCTGAGGCGATAGTAAACATACTTTTTGCCTTCGAGAATGCCATTTGTTTATCCATCCAAGTTTGGAGTGTCATCGAATCCCAATATTTGGCATTGGGCGTATTCCAGGGTTCAGAAAGGTCAACGTTTTTGGAAAGTTTTGATATTTTTTTGATAGCCATATCCAAACTCAATAACACAGGAATCGGCAAAGGCGGAATGAGTCCTTTGTAGGTTTTCAATTTACCGTCCATGAGCATCGTACTTTTTCCTTCATCATAAGTTTTGAAGGTTTCAATACCAAATTCTTTCAAAAGAGCATAAATTCTATCTTGCGACGGTCCAACCCAAGTACCGCCCATGTCCAAATAGAAATCATCAAATTGTTGAGTATGCACACGCCCACCTACACGGTCACGAGCTTCAAGAACTTTGACAGTTTTACCAGCACGAATTAATTCACGGGCAGCCGTAATACCAGCATAACCCGCACCCACGATGATTATATCTATTTTTGACATAAGAAGTAACGATGAATTTGAAAATTTTACAGGATTCTTGTGGTCTATTTTTTAAATTTTTTCAACAATAATACTATTTTTACTCAGAATAGTATTGTATTTCAAATTGTTTTTGTAATTTTCCGACCCCACTAACTCCCCCTTGGTTCTTTCTGAGTTACAGGTAGTACCAAAATACTCGTTAAACTTCTATTTATTTTCAATTCACAAATAACCTAAAACAAAAACAAAATGAGCAAATTTGATGAAGTAATGGCAGACTACACATCGCAGTCGGCAGACTTAAACCTTGGTCTTGATGAAGCACTCTTGAAAGGTGTAGCAAAAGGATTAGGACCATCTATTTACAATGCGGATTCTTCTAAAGTGTCATGTTCTGACCAAGAAGAAAAAGACAGAGTAAAAAACAATTTCTTAATCAATAAATTAGGTTTAGCAGACAGTGATGAACTCTCGGCGGCTATTGAAGGTGTTTGCGAGCAATTAGGCTCTTCAAACAGAAACAAATACCGTGCGGTTTTCTACGCATTATTAGCTAAGAAATTTGGTAAAGAAGCTCAGTTTACTGGAGAGTAATTCTGGCTTTTGGCTATTTGCTTTGAGCGATTAGCTAAAATTTCCATAAAAAAGAGGTCTGGATAATCCAGACCTCTTTTTTATGGAAAAATAATTTCAATTTTACAACTAAGCAATTTTTGTTAAATAGTTTATAAGTATCTGATAAATAATGACTTATAGTTATTTTTAACTTAATAACTTATCAAATTAAAACTTAACAACTACTCTTTAAGGCATATCCAACAAGAAACCAATTGTAAAGTTAGCATCCCAATCAAATACGAATTGTTTGCAACCAGTAGCATCTGCTACTGCTTTGTAGATATTTACACCTGCTTTTGTCTTGGCTTTTTCAGGCTTGTAGGTACTCGGAGCATCCAAAACTGTGTAACGCTCTTTTTCTTTGCGACCCATTTTTGCTAACTCAGAAGGTACACCACCAATGATAAAACAAGTTTTTCTTTTGTCAGAAGGTACCTGCTTTGCTTTAGCCGTCACTTCACTATAAACAGTGGCATCATCTATTCCTTTTTCAAAATATTTTGCCCCAGCCGCTTCCACTGACTCTACTTTGCTTCCGTCTTTCCAAGTAATTTTTGTATTACCAGAACCTATATCCATCACAAAAGAATCATCAGCAAAGTTTTTAGGTTGAACACATTTCAGCCCTAATTTACCTTCTTGTTCGGGTGTTACGGTATTCACGAAATATTTCATTGACTTCAAAACGCCAATGATTTTTTGCGTAACGTCCACTTTCAAAGCCCCAGAGCTTACCACAAAGTGAATGTCTTTTCCGCTTACGCCATAATCTAACATTCCAGCAATGTATTTTTTCAGACCGATTCTGATGTCGTCATCGGTAGCCATATTTTCAATGACCATACTATTGCCAAATTCTGCTTTTTCCATCTTCCAGTTTTTGTCGCCATCAACTCTAACAATGAAAGAATTGAAACCAGAAGCCCCTAATTCTACTACACCTTTCAATTTTCCAGCAATTGGACCAGGAGGAGTAAAATCAAATTTTGCTTTTGGAGAATCAGAAGCCTCACTGTCTGATGAAGAAGATGATGATGACGACGAAGCAGAAGATTCTGTACTTTCGGCAGTCGTTGCGGTACTTTCAGTAGAAGAACTTGTTGAAGTCTCCTCTGTTTTTGATTTCAGGCTTTGTAAGAAATCTTTGCCAGCGATATATTTGAATCCAAAATAGATTGCTGCCAAAATCAGAGCCGTTATCATGAGTCTGCCAGCCAATGTTAATCTTTGCATGGTTTTTATTTTGTTTGAATTTTAAATTTATACTTGTTATATTATTCGTCAGGCTGTGTATTAAGTCCTAAGTATTAGGTACTAAGATTTTGCCAATGAATAGAATTTCGACTAAAACTTAGGACTTAATACCTGAGACTTAATACACTCCTACTCTTCATAAGCCCAATCAATTCCAGTTTTCATGTCTTTGATTACCAAACCATTAGCTTTAAAATATGTTCTGACTTGGTCAACTTTATCGTATTGTTTTGCCTCTTTGTATTCTTTGTACAATGCTAACATTCCGCTTGCCATTGATGCTACATCGGTTGCCAATTCTTCTTTCAGACCTAATACGTTTTCTATCATGGCAATGTACTCTTTTTTCAAAAGATTAAAGGCTTCTTCTCCTAACTGTGCAGTACTTAACTGATTCATATAGAGTTGGTTAATCTTTTTCAGAAGGTTAAAAAGATTCGCAATCGTGACGGCTGTGTTCAAGTCGTCATTCATGCCATCATAACAACCTTGTATGGTTTTCTCTATTTCTTCGGCTTGTTTTGGGTCAATTTCTTGCTCTGGATTTGGCAAATAGTCCATTTTCTTGATAATCCGCAAGCCATTAATCATCCGTTTGTAGCCTTTCTGAGAAGCCTTGAGGGCATCATTCGAGAAATCAAGCGTACTTCTGTACTGCGACTGTAACATGAAAAAACGTGCCGTCATGGGGCTATATGCTTGCTCAAGAAGGGGATGATTTCCTGCAATTAATTCAGCAGGCAGGAAAGAATTCCCCAAAGATTTCGACATCTTTTGTCCGTTCACAGTTAGCATATTCGAGTGCATCCAGTAACGTACAGGGTCAACACCAGTAGAGCCTTTTCCCTGAGCAATTTCACATTCGTGATGCGGAAATTTCAAGTCCATTCCACCACCATGAATATCAAAATTATCACCTAAGTATTTGGTACTCATACAAGTACACTCCAAATGCCAACCTGGAAAACCTTGTCCCCAAGGAGAATTCCAACGCATCAGATGTTCAGGAGCTGCTTTTTTCCAAAGGGCAAAATCAAGCGGATTTCGTTTTTCTCCGACACCATCTAAATCACGAGTTTCTGTCAGGAGGTCTTCCAAAATTCTTCCCGAAAGTTTACCATATTCGCCACCACCACGATTATAGGCTTCGATGTCGAAATAAACCGAACCATTAGATTCATAAGCCAAACCTTTGTCGATTAATTTCTGAGTCGTCTCGATTTGCTCGACAATATGACCAGTCGCAGTGGGTTCAATACTTGGCGGTAAATTATTGAACTGCTGCATAACATCATGAAAATCATTGGTATAGCGTTGCACAATTTCCATCGGTTCTAATTGCTCCAACTTAGCCATTTTACCGATTTTGTCCTCGCCTTCGTCGCCGTCGCCAACCAAATGCCCAACGTCTGTAATGTTACGCACATAACGAACCTTGTAGCCAATATGCGTGAGGTAACGGTACAAAATATCAAAAGTCGTGAAGGTTCTTACATTTCCGAGGTGAACATTATTATAAACCGTAGGTCCACAAACGTACATTCCAACGTGTTTGGCGTTGATGGGTTGAAACAATTCTTTCTCTCTACTGAGTGTATTATAGATTTTGAATGCCTGCATAAATATAATGACTGAATTATTGAGTGAATGAATGTGGATTTATGAGGGTTTTAAAAATAACTATTTGATTATCAATGGCTTAAATTCTTAATTCTACATTTTTAACTTTTAATTATATCTCTTTTGCCACATTCTATTTACAAAACTAATAAGGTATCTTATAAATTCGATATTTAGAAACGAAATATACGTCAGGGAATTGAATTCGTGAAAATGAACTTTGACAAGTGGCTTCGACTGAACGTGGACGGCGAGTTGTAGGATGGAGCTTTTACCATTCATCATTAATATTTAGATGCTTGTCTAAATATCTTTGTTTTAGCAAAAAAATAATTAGATGTTTGTCTAAATATTCAACCCCCAAATTTTTATGAGACAGTCGTTTATCTTGTTAATATTACTGATAACTTTTTCAGGAAAAGCTCAGGAACTTAATAATACTTATCATGAACCCAGTTATGCCCCAAAAACTGGAGAGTTTCTCGAAAAAGAAATTATTGTAAAGACGGATTCTTTTGCACTAAAAGGTATTTTCACTTATCCCAAAAATCAAAAGGACTTTCCAGTAGTAGTTTTTGTGCATGGTTCTGGACCAAGCGATCGTGACGAAAGTATTGGTATTGGTCCGAATAAAGTCTTTCGGGACTTAGCTTTGGGCTTGGTAGCGAATGGAATTGCGAGTGTACGATACGACAAACGAACAAAGGTTTATCCAACAAAAATGAACCTTAAAACTCTGACAGTCAGGGAAGAAACTATTGATGATGCCCTTTCTGCGATTACATTGGCGAAATCATTACCCAATATTTCTCCAGAAAAAATATTTTTATTAGGGCATAGTTTAGGCGGAATGTTAGCTCCGAGAATCGCTCAAGAAAAAACTGGTTTAGCGGGTATTTTGATGTTAGCAGCACCTGCTCGCCCTTTTGAAGATTTAGTTTATGAACAAGTAGTTTATTCTCTGAAATTGGATGGAAGTTTGTCCAAACAAGATAGCATTTCGATGAAAATGTATGAAAACTTATTTCAGAAAGTAAAAGTTCAGACCGTGACTGAGCCAGTTTTGGGTCTTCCGCCAAGTTATTGGAATGATTTGAATCAAAATCCACAGCTTGAAACAGCTCAGAAATTGACGCTCCCAATATTGATTTTACAAGGAGAATCAGATTTTCAGGTGAGTATGAATGATTTTAATTTGTGGCAAAAAGCATTAAAAGATAGACAAAATGCGAGGTTTCAGTCATACCCAACTCTGAACCATTTATTCATGAAAAGTACATCTGAACTTGGCAAAGCATGGACACAAGAATATGAAATTTCTCAGAATGTTTCAGAAAAAGTAATTTTAGACATCGTAAAATTTTGTAAAACACAAAAATGAATATCCTTTTCAAAGCATTAAACGATGCCACAAGGCGAGAAATACTGGAGATGCTCAAAAGCGGTGATATGAATGCGGGCGATATTGCAGACCGTTTTAATATGACCAAACCAAGTATTTCACATCATCTTGATTTATTGAAACAAGCCGATTTAGTCATTTCGGTAAAAAAAGGTCAGTATGTCGAATATTCTTTGAACATGACTGTCATGGACGAAATTTTCTCTTGGTTTATGCAATTTAAAACTCCACAATCATGAAACTGAAATCTCTAATAACTGGACTTTTAGCGTTCAGCCCTCTTTTTTATTTAGGATTTGTTTGGAAAAAACTACCCGTTTTCGTAGCCCTTCATTATGATTCTAATCTGAACCCAGACCGCTATGGCTCGAAATCAGAGTTGTTAATGATTATTTTAGTCTTAGTTTTCACAGGTATTGGTCTGAACATTCTATTTCAATTTTTGCCCAAAATCGACCCCAAGAAAAAACTTGAACAACAAAAAAGTTTATTGGCAAATATTGGAATAGGAACAAGTGCTTTTTTGTCAATTGTTGGTTTTTTTATAGTAGAATCATCGCTGACGGGCGGACAAACTAAAATTGCTAATTATCTGCCAACCGTGATGTTACTGTTTATGGCGTTTTTAGGAAATTATATGTTGAACCTAAAACCAAACTATTTTGCAGGAATTCGGACACCGTGGACACTCGAAAGTGACAATGTTTGGCGAAAAACACATCTTTTTGGCGGAAGATTAATTTTTTATGGAAGTTTACTCGGAATAATCGTAACTTTCTTTCTCCCAGATTTAATCTTTAAATTAAGTTTTGTTACGACACTAATTTTTATAATCTTTGGTATTCCAGTTTGGTACTCGTACAAAGTTTATAAAGAAGAAAACCCAACCAGATTACAATGAATCAAAGACTACTATCGCTTGATGTTTTTCGTGGATTGACCGTTATGATGATGATTTTGGTAAATAACCCAGGCGACTGGGGGCATATCTATTGGCCTCTCGAACACGCCGAATGGAATGGCTGCACACCCACAGATTTAGTTTTTCCGTTTTTCCTTTTCATTGTAGGTACGTCTGTGCCGTATGCGTATGCTGGTAAAACCTTAACTTCGGAAACTTTCAGGAAAGTACTAATCCGAGCCTTGAAACTCTTTGGATTAGGTCTTTTTCTTTCACTTTTTCCAAAATTAGATTTGTCAGTCGTGCGTATCATGGGCGTACTACAACGGATAGCAATAGTCTTTTTTGTTTGCTCTATTCTTTTCATGACTACTAAAAAACGTACCCAAATCATTGCTTTTTGTGTGCTTTTGATTGGCTATTGGCTTTCGCTTACAGTGATTCCAGTGCCCGATGCAGGTGTGGCAAATCTCGAAGCAGAGCGTAATCTGGGAGCATATTTAGACAGATTAATTCTTGGAATTCCGCATCTCTACAAAGCCGTAAAGGTCTGGGATCCAGAGGGTTTATTTAGTACATTGCCAGCAATTGGTACAGGAATTTCTGGAATGCTCACTGGGCAATGGTTACAACGAAAGGATAAAACTGAGTATGAGAAAATCACTCAGATGTTTGTCTATGGAGGGACATTAATGGTAATAGGTTGGGCTTGGGATGCGATGGGTTTCCCAATCAATAAATCTCTTTGGACAAGCTCTTATACTTGCTGGACATCAGGTTTGGCATTGGCATTTTTAGCCACCTTTTATTGGTTGATAGACGTACGAGGTTACAAATCTTTTACAACACCATTCGTGGTTTATGGTGTAAATGCGATAACGGTTTTCTTTTTATCGGGATTAATTCCAAGAATTTTTGGCTTAATAAAAGTAACGATGCCAGACGGAGAAGAAATGAAACTACAACCGTGGATGTACAAAACTCTGATTGCTCCACATTTTTCTGAGCCAAAAAATGCCTCATTAGCAGGAGCTATCATTCTGATTACTATATGGTTAGGAATTTTATGGGCAATGTATCGGAAGAAAGTAATTGTGAAGGTGTAGGTGTATTGTAAGTACCAAGTATTATTTTCTATGTAGTCGTTAAATTTTAAGTCAATAAGTTGATATACAATGACTTGTGTTCAGATATCAACTTAGCAAAGTATTAACTTAACAGCAATTTCTTTTTTGACAAAAGACCTTGTGAGAGGTCGAACATGATTAGCTATACGTGAAACGTATGGAATAGAGAAATGAGAGAATTCAACCCCGAATGGGGTTGAAGCCACAGATTAATTCATTTTTCCCCGAGTTTCACTCAGGGCTAATCAAATTTAATCTTTTCAGGATTCCAAAAAAGAAATTGCTGAAAACTTAATGACTATTTTCTTCCTAAACCGCCGACAAATCTGCAAGCACCTGCTCGATTGGGCGAGTATTTGGGAAGTATGAGAGTAATTTCAACAAAATAGACTCTACAACTGCATCTGGACAAGACGCCCCACAAGTTAGCATGATACTGATTTGTTCTTTTTGGGGTAAAAAATCAGTCGTTACTTTCTCAGTTTTATTGTGTAAATCAAAGTGACTGATGATATTTCTATCTAAAATTTTACTGGCAGATTCAATATAATAAGTAGGTAATTTTTGCTCGCACAATTCTACTAAATGTGAGGTATTTGAACTGTTATAACCACCAGCCACAATGGCTAAATCTGCGGTTTCTTCTAAAAGTCCATAAGTAGCTCCCTGATTGTCGTTAGTGGCATAACAAAGTGTGTCACGAGTGTCCGCAAAGTAAGCAGAAACATCACGTCCTTCTACTTGGTATTTTTGAATAATAGTTTGTTTTAAATAATCTGCAATTGACTGAGTATCAGAAGCCAACATTGTAGTTTGATTTACTACGCCAATTCTTTTTAGGTCTTTGTCAACATCAAAACCATCTGAAAATTGCCCCTTGAATTCAGTATAAAATTGTTCAGAAGGTTTTTCTTGGGTAATATATTTTGCCAATTCAATAGTCTGTTTCATGTCCTTCACCACAATAGTTGGGGCGTTCTGGCGGGCATGAGAGAAGGTTGCACGGGTTTCTTCGTGCGAAGGTTTTCCATGAACTACAATGGTATAATCTTTCTCTCCGATGGCACTTGCCCGATTCCAAACTTTTTCTACAAATGGGCAAGTTGTATCGTATTTGTAGGCATCTATCCCGATAGAAGCAAGGCGGTTTTGAACTTCCAGAGTAGTTCCGAAAGCTGGAACTATCACTACATCTTCAGCAGAAAGTTCACTCCAATCAATCAATTGTTTGCCAGTGGTATCCATCAAAAACTTCACGCCTCTGTCCAATAAATCAGCATTTACATCAGGATTATGAATCATTTCTGAAAGCAAAAATATCCGTTTATCAGCATTTTCTTCGATAGTTTTATAGGCAATTTCCACAGCATTTTCGACACCATAGCAAAAGCCAAAGTGTCTGGAAATCAAAAACTTAACTGTTCCAAAATCAAGAACAGTAGGCTTGAAGTCTTTCTTGAGTTTATCCTTCTGACGACGAATTTCTTTGATACCGCCAATGATATTACTTTTATATAAATCTGGGATTTGAAACGATTTCATTTTCTTCATGCGAGCAACCGCCCGCTTTTGTTGGGTCTGGGTTTCTATGGAATTTAATTCAGATATACCTCTATCTGAAATTTCAACACGAAACGCATTCAATTCGGAAGAACTCTTGATTACCTCCATAGTTTAAACATTATTTTTGGCTAACAGTTTCTAATTATACGCAAAAAAATTGTAGAAAATCACAATTTCTATTTCCTATTAAATGTAGGCATTTGCAAAACGTTGCAATTTTTAATGCAAAATGGATTCAAATTTAATACTAAAATCAATATTTTCATGCAAAAACCTTCAAGAAAAAACTTGTTAAAATACAAAAACTATGATGTGCATTCTATCACATCTGTTTCACCACTTGGTAAAATGAATGCCAATATCGCTACATGGGTCATGCAGAGTGCCATGCAAGGAAAGTATCTCACGGTTGCTTTGTACAAAACCGACTACACAATTGAACTGGTTCGGGAGAGTATGATACTGAATGTCAATCTATTAGCCCAAGAACAAGGCAAAAAGTTGATTCCAAAATTAGGTAGAAAAAGCGGAAGAAGTAGTAATAAATTTGTCAATTTACCCTTTGCTTTAGACGAAAGAGGATGCCCCTACCTTACAGAAGCAGTGGGGTATATACAATGCCGTTGCGTGAACTGTATTGATTCTTTTGACCATGAATTATTTGTTTGTGAAGTCATCAAGCAAGTAATCTTACACCCTGATAAAGAGGTACTTACCAATAATTATTTAAGAGAAAACGACTTAATCAGAGGGTAAAAGCATTATTTTCATATACAAAGTATTGACCGTTTAATAACTTTATCAAAAAATACTACATACACCTTATTGATTTAGTTATTATTTGTTCTTATTTTTGTTGACAAAACTAAAAAAAGTACTATTTATAACTTTCGTTTACTTCTAATTATTTACCAAGAAAATTGTAAAGCCGCCCGTTAGCTAACGTCTTGCTACATTAGATTCATTCAAGATTGTCGTGTCTCGTACGTTACCCAAAAATCATGAAACTATTTCAAAATACATTATATACTTTATCAATACTGTTAATCTTATTCGGTAGCATCATTTCTTATAACAGAACCAATGCCGAGGTAAGTATGAACAAAGGTTCTTTTCTGGGAAAAATTATTTTTGATGATAGTGTAACACACAAATTCTCTTGCCAAAATGTACAAGCAAAAAGAAGTTTTGATAAGCAAGGAACAATCATTACAATTGTCGTAGTTGACGAGAATACGAAAGAATCAGTTTTTGTGAAATTATTCGATGTAAAAGGTAAAGGCACTTTCTTTATTCCAGGAGAAGGAAATACGGCAAACGTTGGTAATTTGATTAAAAACTATGATAACTATAAGGAAATCAGTAATTTTTATCAGACAACTTTAGCAAATGATGAAGGTCTGCAAAATGGTGTAGGTAGAGTAAACATTACGAAGTTGACTAAAGACGAAATTGAAGGAGAATTAATTATTATTGCAAACAATTCAGAAGGAAAAAAAGCTCAGTTAGAATCAGCAAGATTCAAAGCTCGCTTCTAAAAATATTATATTTAGTGGTTAGGTGATACCGAAACGTTCGAAGCTGTGCTGCGAGCGTTTTTTGTTTTATACTGGATTGAGTATTTTTGAAAGAATATTTAATGATAACATAAAAACGCTTTGAAAGAATATTTACAAAAAAGAATATCAGGGCAAAACCTGAGTAAAGAAGAAGCCCAAGAAGCACTTAATTTCATTGGAAAAGGAGAAGCAAATAATAGCCAGATAGCCGCATTCCTGACAACCTATATGATGAAATCCATCACAGCACCTGAATTAGAGGGCTTCAGGGATGCCATGTTGGGTCTTGCCAATACAGTAAACCTTTCAGAATTCTCTCCGATGGATGTCTGCGGTACAGGTGGAGATGGTAAGGATACTTTTAATATTTCTACAACATCATCTTTTGTGGTTGCTGGTGCAGGGCAGCGAGTGGCAAAACATGGTAATCATGGTGTTTCGTCTTCGGTTGGGTCTTCTACGGTCTTGGAATATTTGGGCGTAAAATTCACGAATGAAGAAAGCTATTTAAAAACTAAGATTGAAACGGCTGGAATTTGTTTCTTGCACGCACCACTTTTTCATCCTGCTATGCGGTTTGTTGGTCCAATCAGAAAAGAATTAGGCATGAAAACTTTCTTCAATATGCTTGGTCCGATTCTTAACCCTGCCCTTGTACAGAAACAAATCACGGGTGTTTATAACGAAGAAGTGCTGGGAATTTATGGAGAATTATTCCAAAAAACTGATAAAAACTTTGGTGTACTCTATGGATTAGATGGTTACGATGAAATTTCTTTGACGAGTGATTTCATTTTAATCACCCAAAAAGGAATAGAAACGATTTCTCCTGAACAATTAGGTTTCACAAAATGTAAACAATCTGATTTGCACAGTGGAAGTACAGTGGAGGAATCGGCAAAGGTTTTGATAAATATTTTAGAAAATAAAGGTACAAAACCTCAGACAGAAGTCGTTTTGGCAAATGCCGCAATGGCACTTTATTGTGCAAATTCAATGTTAAG
The DNA here is from genome assembly GCA_013298865.1 of Cytophagales bacterium. Classification (GTDB taxonomy): domain Bacteria; phylum Bacteroidota; class Bacteroidia; order Cytophagales; family Spirosomataceae; genus JAAFJL01. Next base: position 13,820 of record JAAFJL010000135.1, read on the forward strand.
TTTATCAGATTCAGTGCTAATGGCAAAAGAATCTTTGGCAAGTGAAAAAGCCTTAAATTCGTTTAAAAAATTTATAGAGATATGACATTCGACCAATTAGACCTCAACGGTACTTATACTTATGCCAATTATTTGAAATGGACGTTCGAGGAGCGTCTTGAAATTATTAAGGGGAAAGTTTTTCCCATGTCCACCCCTGCAAGGATTCATCAAAAGATTTCAGGAAAATTATCTTATGAGATACAAAAGTATCTTGAAGGTAAAAAATGCGAAGCCTATACAGCTCCTTTTGATGTAAGATTAACGCCACTGAAAAGAAATAAATCTAACAAAGTCCATACAGTTGTTCAGCCAGACCTGTGTGTGATTTATGATTTAGATAAATTAGACGATAAAGGTTGCGTGGGAGCTCCAGACCTAATTATTGAGATACTTTCGCCAGGTAATACTCGTAAGAAAATGAGGGAAAAATATGATGTTTATGAGGAAAATGGGGTAAAAGAATATTGGTTAGTCGAGCCACAAGACAAATGTGTTTTTGTGTATGTGCTGAATGAGACGGGCAAATATATCGGCTTACAACCAGTAACAGATGAAGACATTTTGATTTCTACTGTATTCCCAGATTTACAAATAGATTTAGCCCGAGTTTTTGATAATTAAAAAAGCTGTGAGTTATGAGCTTT
>JAAFJL010000136.1 GCA_013298865.1 Cytophagales bacterium
AGTCGATTACGGTAGAAATTATTAAAAATGCCGAAAAATTAATTGGCTTAGATTTTACACAGGCGGAGGCAGATTCTATGCGAGATGATTTATCGTCGAAGTTGAAAAACTATGAGGCTTTGCGTAAAATTAATATTCCGAATGAGGTTGCTCCAATCTTACATTTTGACCCAATTACGCCAGAGTTTATTCCAGAAACTGGTAAAAGTTCTTTCGTACCAAGTACAATTGGAAAGGTTGAATTACCCAAAAATAAAGACGATTTGGCGTTTTATTCTATCCGACAATTATCTGAGTTGATTCGTACAAAACAGATTTCTTCTTTGGAATTGACCCAATTTTTTATTGCTCGTCTGAAAAAATTTGATCCTCAATTACATTGTATCATTACCCTCACAGAAGATTTGGCGTTGAAGCAAGCTGTTGCTGCAGATGCTGAAATCAAAGCTGGAAAATACCGAGGAATTTTGCACGGAATCCCGTACGGTGCAAAGGATTTATTGGCAAAAAAAGGCTACAAAACTACTTGGGGAAGTGTCCCTTACAAAGACCAAACCATTGATTTGGATGCAACTGTAATACAAAAATTGGAAAATGCTGGGGCGATTTTAGTCGCAAAAACGACGCTTGGCGAATTGGCTTGGGGAGATGTCTGGTTTGGAGAGAAAACTCGAAATCCTTGGAATACTCAGCGTGGTTCGAGTGGCTCTTCGGCGGGTTCTGCTTCGGCGGTTTCAGCAGGTTTGATTCCTTTTGGAATTGGAACAGAAACTTATGGTTCAATTGTTTCGCCTTCTTCGGAGTGCGGAGATACGGGTTTACGTCCTACTTTCGGACGAGTGAGCAAGTATGGAGCAATGGCTCTGACTTGGAGTATGGACAAAATTGGACCAATCGCAAGAACAGTTGAAGATTGTGCTATTGTGTTTAACGCTATTTTTGGACCAGATGGTAAAGATTTGACTGTCAAAGACTTACCTTTTAAATATAATGGAAATGATAAACTAAGTGGCATTAGAATTGGCTATGTAAAAAAGGATTTTGACCGAAGTTATCCCACTAAAAAAATGGATTCTCTGACTTTGTTGAAACTGCAAGAACTCGGAGCAAAACTTATTCCGATGGACTTACCAGACTATCCGGTGAGTGACATGACCTTCATAGTTTCGGTAGAAGGGGCAGCCGCTTTTGACGATTTGACACGCTCTGGGAAAGATGATTTGATGGTTCGGCAAATCAAGAACGCTTGGCCCAATTCTTTTCGTGCCAGTAGGTTTGTGCCTGCCGTTGAATACCTACAAGCCAATCGTTTACGCACCCTCGTGATAGAAGAAATGGAGAAAACCTTGAAAAATATAGACGTTTATTTATCGCCATCTTTTAGCAAAAATTTGCCACTTACCAACCTCACGGGGCATCCATGTGTAGTTTTGCCCAACGGTTTCAGAGACAACGGTTTACCAACAAGCATAACTTTTATGGGCAAATTATACGGTGAAAGCAAAGTACTGACAGTCGCAAAAGCGTACCAAGACGCAACTAATTTTCATTTGAAACATCCTGCGGGGTATTGATTTATAAATTTGAGTTTACTTGTTAGTTTAACGCAGCAGAAACATAAAAATTAAAACAACTATATTTGTATAAAAAACATACGATGATAAATACAATATCATTTAAGAATTATAAGATTTTTAAGGAGAAACATACGCTAGAACTTAAACCAATTACTGTGTTAATTGGTAAAAATAATTCTGGTAAAAGTGCCATAGCAAAATTACCAACTTTAATTGCAGGGAGTTTAAGCGGAGATTTTACTGCACCCGTAAATTGGCAAAATAAAGTTGGAGATGATACCATAGAGTTAGGTTCATCTTTTGAAGATTTAGTATATAATAGAAATGCCATAACAAGTTTAGAATTAGAACTTTTTAGCGACGAAGAACAATTGGAGGTAGTTATCTCAAAAAATGGGATATTGCAATATGTATATAATGGTCTTGAATTAGATATAAATAAGATAAAGACAAAAGGATTTCTACAAAATGGTACTAAATTCAAAACGTTGAAATTGAATATTGATTATGTTACAGCATTTAGAGCAATTCCCGAATCTTCTTATTCAATGAGCGTTGAAGAATACCCTAAAATTGGCAAAGATGGAAGAAATGCTTACTTAACATTAATTCAAGATTTTAATGAAAATCAAGAATTATTGAACATGGTAAGTAAATGGTATGAGGATAATTTTGAAAATTGGAAATTAGACGTTTTAAAGATTGATGCCAAAACTGAAATTCAATATCAGGTTACAATTTCAAATAAAGAATTATCTCCAATAAATATAGTCAATGTTGGACAAGGTATTCATCAAGCTCTTCCATTAGTTGTTAGATCTTATATTCACGACGAAGAGCCAACTTTGATAATTATTGAGGAACCCGAAACCCATTTACATCCTGCCGCTCATGGTAATTTAGCTCAAAGATTTGTAGAATCATTTTTAAATAATAAGCATAAACATTATTTAGTAGAAACTCATTCTCTAAACTTTGTATTAAGATTAAGAAAATTAGTTGCTGATGGGACAATAAGTAAAGATGATTTGGCAATTTATTATGTTGATTTTGATGAAGAACGAAATGAAAGTTCAATGAAATTAATTGAAGTAGATTCCGATGGAGAAGTGGAATGGTGGCCAGAAGGAATTTTTAATGAAAGTTTAAAAGAAGTTATTGAAATTAGAAAAGCACAAGAAAAGAAATGACCTATTCATTTTCAAATGATATTTTTCAAAATCCAAATGAAAAACATTTAGATTTGATTGATAAAATCTGGCATACTTCTAAGGATAGGCACTTTTTGTTTATTGGAGACGCTGAAAACTACAACATTATCAAAGATTCAGCATGGTATAGTTATTTAAGGAAATCTAATAAGGAAGAAATTGACAATCAGGTAGTTGCAAGTTTTAACATAGGGAGAAATAAGAAAAAATTACACATATCTAATCAAGAAACGACTGCATTTTCACTTATTGAGGCTTATGAAATGTTAAATAAACCTCTTACTGTTATTTTAGAAAATATGGACTATGATAGATATTTCATTGATGCTTTGGTTAGGAGTTTTAAGGAATTAGGAGCGAAAATAAAGAAATACTATGATAATGGTTGGCTAATTTATATAAATGGTGGAGGAAGTAATATTGTGAGTGTTATCAATGGATTAAAAGATAGATTTGAAAAGAATAAGTCTGATTTTCCGAAAGAAAGTAGGACTTATTTAAGAACTTTAATTATCATAGACAGTGACAAAAGATTCCCAATTAATCAAGAAGTAACGGACGATAAAATGACTACACTTTCCATAATTAAGCAAAACTCAGATTATCATGTTATGCTAAAAAGAGAAATAGAGAATTACTTGCCTGATGGAATTTTCAATGAGATTGTAGGTAATGATGATTTTAAACGAGCGTATCTGAAATTGAAACCCGTTCAAAAGGACTTTTTTGACTTAGAAAAGGGGTTTCCTTATGACAAAAACTTTGATAAATTGGAAGAAGGGATACGTAGTTTATACAATGATATTAGTGAAGCCGATATAAAGACTTTTAGAAAAGAAAGTATACAATTTTTTAAGATAGATGGTAAAAGAGATAATTTCAAGGCACGGTTTCCGATGCTTTTTGAATCAAAAAATATCACCAGAAAAAATTTAGAAGCACGTGCCAATTCTAACGAATTAGAAATAATCCTTCAAAAAATCAATGATTTATTATGAGTGAAAATATCAAAATCAAGCCTGATAAAAGAAATTTATTAGAATACATTGAAGACTTTCAACAGGGTAAAATACAAGTTCCTGCCTTTCAGCGTGATTTTGTGTGGGATAATAATAAAAAATTAGAGTTATTTGATAGCATTCGAAGAAGATATCCAATAGGTAGCATTCTACTTTGGCGACCAGACTTTAAATCGGATGAAGATTTTTATAAATTTGAATCAAAGGAAATTGGATTTTACAAAATTCCTGAAAGAGCCACAAATGATTATTTCTACATTTTAGACGGCTATCAAAGATTGTCTCTTCTATTTGGGTGCTTAGTTAATCCAAATAAAACAAAACTACGACGAGATGATAGTAATTGGTTTAAGGAGTTTAATATAGTCTATAATTTACAAGATGCTGCTTTTGAAATGAATAAGAAAAAAGATTTCTCTAATTTAGAATCTTATCAAATTCCTATATATAAATTAATAGATGCAAAAGAATTTTTTTCGTTTCAAAAACAACTCTCTCTATATGGCTTCGATGAGTCAATAAATAATGATTTAATAGAAAAGTATGAAGATATAAGTCAGATATTTCAAAAATATGAACTACCTTCTATTAATATTTTTGGAGGTTCTATAACTGAGGCAATAGATATTTTCCAAAGACTTAATACATCGGGTGTGAAAATGTCTTCTGATTGGGCAATCTCAGCATTGTCGTTTAATAAAGATGAAAATTTTAGACTCGCCTCGGAAATAGATGCTCTTTTAGAAGATTTAGAAATTTATAACTTTAAAAATCAAAAAAGGGAGGTTATTCTTCAATGTATAACTAACTCTTTTGGAGGGGTTTATTTTGATCAGTTTTCTAAGAATGATAATAAAAAAATAGAGGTATTAGCACGAAGAGCTGATTTTATAGAAATTACTCGTAAAACGGTTAAAAGTATAATTATTGCTGTTAAATTTCTATATGAAGATTTACTTGTTTTGGAGAGTAAACTTTTGCCTTATAATAGTCAGCTAATTTTTATAACAGACTTTTTTAATAAAATTGAAAATCCAACAGAGTCTCAATTAAGAACATTAAAAGAATGGTTCTGGATTACAACTTATTCTAATTACTTCACTATTTACAATTTGAGTAAACAGAGGTTAGCCTATAATAAATTTCAAGATTTTATTGAAGGTAAATCTGAAAGTTCAATATATTACGATAGCTCGGATGAAAAATTTGATACCTTAGAATTTCCTGATAAAATAACGATGGGAAGTGTTAGGGCAAAGGCTCTTGCATCATTTATGCTCAATTATTCGTTGAGAGAAAGTAATATTTTAAACGGATTAAGTATTAATGCTGAAAATATTGAAGGGTATAGAACCTTTAAATTATTTAACGATATTGAGAATTCTAATGTCTCAGAAAATACCATTCTTGTCATTGAAAAGTTTAATTCATTAGATAATATTCCAAGACAAACAAAGAATTTGTCTCATTGGTTAAGTTCAGAATTTCAAGGTCAATTTCAAGAGTTTTTTATAAATGATGACATGAGAAAGGAATATGAAAAAGGAAATATTGAAAAAATTTTAGAAATGAGAAAAGAGCTTATTATTAAAAGAGAAAAAGAGTTTGTGGAAAATTTAGGATTGGAGTATTTATAAATTGAAGTGAAATAAGTAATAAATTTCATAGGAATGGGAAATTATATGGTAATGTCTCATATATCTAAGTCCAAAGGTTTTTAATTCCAATTATGATTTACAAAGAAATAGATGCTGTTGTTTTTCTGAAAAAATATGCGGTTTGTACATTGGTTACTGATATGACTGAGTATAAGGAAATGTGCGATTCTTTTCATGAAAAGGGCTTTACTGACCTAAATACTGAGTTTTTTTACATTGACAATACCAAAACAAACAAGTATGAAGCCTTTGCTGGACTGAATAAATTGCTCACGATGGCACAAAGCGAGTTTGTGATTTTGTGTCATCAGGATATTATTTTGCACGACGACGAACAAAAACTTTCGGAGTGTATCAATGCGGTTTCTCAGAAAGACCCAGATTGGGCAGTTCTTGGCAATGCTGGCGGAAGAGATTTCATGAGAAGTTTTGTTTATTATATCAACCAAGATAAAAAAACCGATATTACGCCCAATGCCGACTTTCCTGTGCGGGTAGAATGCCTTGATGAAAATTTTATTTTGGTCAAAAAAATGGCGAATCTTGGTTTTTCCCATGACTTAAAAGGGTATCATTGGTATGGGGCAGATTTGTCTGTTCAAGCAAATCGTTTGGGCTTTAGTACTTATGTGATTCCATTTTTGCTTTGGCATAAAAGTGCAGGAAATCCAGATAAAAGTTTTGATATTTTGAAAGAACAATTTATCAAAAAAAATGCTCGTGCTATGCGTCCACGCTACATACGGGCGATGTTCGAGCAGATTTTTATTTCACATTCTTCATTCTATAATACCATTTGGAACTCGAAATTGGGTAGATGGTTTACCAAAAAGTACTGGCAAGTTTTCAGGAGTAAAAACTAAATTGCAAGGAGAGAAATCCAAAGAGATTGTTTTGTCGTAAGTAGGGTAGTAAATCTTACATACATTTTATCAACAAACAAAAATCTCATGAAAAAAACACTAATTTTCTCTTTATTAGCACTATTCACTTTGACATTTGCCTGTAAAAAAGACGAAGCTGTTAATCCAGAAGTTGCCGTAACTGCAACGCTTTCTGGTGCAAACGAAGTTCCAGCAGTAGCAACAACTGCTACTGGTTCGGTAACAGGCACTTTCAACAAAACGACTAAAATTCTATCTCTCACAGTCACTTACGCAGGCATGACACCAACTGCTTGGCATATTCATAAAGGTGCTGTGGGTACAAGTGGTGGCGTTGTGCTTGAATTAGGAACAACATTTAAAACGCCTTTTACATTTACAACTACTGCATTAGACGCTACGAAAGAAGCTGACTTATTAGCTGGAATGCTTTACGTTAATATCCACAGTGCGAAATCCCCTGGTGGAGAAATCAGAGGAAACATGACTGTGAAGTAATTGCTATTCTTTGATTTTCAGAAAACCACATTTCGAGAGGAATGTGGTTTTTTGCTTTATTGTCGAGTTTTACTGAAATTGCTTGCCAAGAAGTTGTTTAAACTTTCTGTTTTGATTTGAAACTATTGTATTTTTGAATCAGGTATCAGAAAATTTTAGATATATAGCAGAGCTACATTGAGAAAATTTTTGGATAGCTGATTCAAAAAGACTTAGTTTCAGACAAAAGAGAAAGTTTAAACAACTTCTATAATAAAATCTCATGCAAAAAAGAGTAAAATTTGATTTTGAAATACATTTCACCAACGGCGGTAGTATTAGTGGAAAAGATTTCAGACTGGATATTGAAGGTGACGCCATTACTGATAAAGATTTAGCAGATTATATTGTAGCTGATTTACGGCTATTGATGGTTGGACAAACCAAAATTCTGAACAAGGAAATTTTTGACGAAAATCATAAAAGAAAGCCTATTAATATAAAACCAGAAACAGATGTTCTGATAGACCTAAGCCATACGATTGAAAACGGGCTTATCACTTACAAAGGTCTTCCTGCCCCGATTATTTGTGACTATTTGAGCAGAGAAAACTCCAAGCAATTTTATGCTGAAGGTGCCGAATTCCAGATTGGAAAAATCGAAATGGTCTCTAACACAGGTACTTACATTGATTGTCCGTTTCATCGGTTTGCAGATGGTAAAGATTTGTCGGAAGTTGGTTTAGAAAGTTTTACAGATTTGGAGGGAATTGTAATTCGAGTTCCGTTTTCAGAAACCTTAGAAATTACGGAAGAACATTTGAAAAACTACGAAATCAGGAATCGGGCAGTTTTGATTCAAACGGATTGGGATAAACATTGGAATACCGAACTATACTACGAAAATCACCCTGCCCTTACCCGTGGTGCTGCCGAATATCTGAGAGATTGTGCTGTGAAATTAGTAGGAATTGACTCACATAATATTGATGATACTCGCACCAAAGCCAGACCAGTCCATACTGTACTTTTAGGGGCAGAAATCCTGATTGTCGAACACCTCTGTAACTTGTATTTATTACCAGAAGATGGGTTTATTTTCAGTGCAATTCCCCCTAAATTCAAAGGTGTTGGTACTTTCCCTGTTAGGGCAATGGCAAAAATTAGGAAAAATATCAGCGAAACATAAAATGCTTCATAAAATCATCTTTAAATGAGCGACTCAATGGAATTTGATGTCCATTTACTATTACTTCATGCTCATTGAATGAGTCTATTTTGTTGATATTGATGACATAAGACCTGTGAATTTTGACTAATTGTTTCAAAGGCAACCTTTCCTGAACAGCCGAAAGTGCTTGCCTGATAACATATTTTTTCTGTGTCGTGATAATATTTGTATAAACATTATCCGCTTCCAAATAGAGAATATCTTTTAAAGGAAATTTCACAAACTGGTAATTTTGTTTAATGAAAATATCATCATTAATCTGCAAAATTGACTCTTTTGAACGGCTGTCAAATTTATCATCTTTCAAAAATTTGACATCTAATTTCATCGCAAAATTATTGATGGCTAATTCTATCGCCATTCTGAGGTTTGTGATATGATAGGGCTTCGGAATATACGCCGCAGGATAAGTCTGCTTGGCTCTTTCGAGGGTGTCTTTGTCCGTAAATGCCGTGAGGTAAATGACAGGAACTTGCTTGATTTCAATAATTTTTTCAATAGTCTGAATACCGTCCCAATCACCTTTGATATTAATATCGCAAAGGATTAAATCAACTTCGTTTTCTTTGAAAAACTCCAATGCCTCTTCGCCATTGTCTGCTACCAAAACAACTTCATAACCTTCTGATTCAAGTGTGTCACTCAATTCAGAAGCTAAAATAAATTCATCTTCAACTAATAAAATTTTCATGGTCGGTAAGTAAAAAAATAATTTTGCAAGTTCTGTGATGTCGGATTTGAGAAACTGCCACCACGAAAATTTCCCAATTAACTTATGCGGCAAATTTCATTTTTTCTTGTGGTAAATGCAATCTAAAATGGCTACCAAAGTTATTTTCCATTTCAAAAGTACCACCTATTTGCTTGGTCAATCCTGCAATCAGTTTTTTACCAAAAGAATCCTTTGCTTTTTTCCAGCGTTCCATATCTACGCCTGGTCCGTTATCAGATACTTCCAAAGTCAGACCATTGTCTTGTTTCAATGTAATTTTTAGCAAAGGTTGGTCAATGTCTTTGTACGCATATTTGAAAGAATTTGTCAGTAATTCATTGATTATCAGTCCAATAGGAATGGCAGAGTCAACATCAAGCATCTCTTTTTCAATCTGAATAATCAAATTGAATTTTTCTGGTTCAAAACCGTAAGCACTCATCAAACTATCTGCCAAATCACTGATATATTCTTTGATATTGATATTGGTAACTTTATCGGTTTGGTAAAGTCTTTGATGAATCAGCGACATTGCTTCTACTCTTTGCTGTCCTTGTCTCACTGCCAGCACTGCTTTTTCATCTTCTATTCTTCCCGACTGAATTTTCAAAAGACTCGACACAATTGCCAAGTTATTTTTCACTCTATGATGCAATTCTTTCATCATCAACTTTAGCTGGTCGGACTGTTCAAAAATTCGTTGCCGACTGTCCTTAATTTTTTTATTTTGCCAAAACAATACCCACAAAAAACACATCGAAATCAACAATCCTCCTACCATAAACCACATCTGGATTTGCTGATATTTATTTTTTTCATCTAATTGTTTGATTAAAATTTCCTTCTTTTCGGTATCATATTTTGTTTCGATTTCATCAACAATTTTTGCTTTTTCAGCCCTCAGCGTAGAGTCTTGTAGCGACTTAAATCTTTCTAAACTATGTAAAGCATCTTTATAATTTCCTGCGTCACTTTCTGCCGAATAAAGTGCTTCATAAGAATTGAACGCTCTGTGCGGGTCATTTAAAGTTAAGGAAAGATTAACAGCCATTTTACCATATTTAACGGCTTCTGGGAATAGTTTTTTCATACGATACGCATGAGACATATTTCTGAGTGCGTGTTCGATTCCCTGTAAATTATTGATTGACTGATGAATCTCTAAACCTTTCTGGAATTGTTGAATCGCTTTGTCTTGATTTTTATCAACTTCCATGTAAATCTGCCCAAGATTACTGTTCAGATTTCCGACAATGACTCCATTGAATTTGTATTTTTCTGCCAAAGCCAAACCTTTTTTCAAATAAGTTCTTGCGGTTTCGTATTGGTCTAAATCTCTGTAAATAATTCCTGCACTATTATAGGCACTCATGAGGTTTTCATAGTCTCTAATTTCTACAAAAATTGCCTCAGATTTCTTTACCAAATCTAAGGCTTTATACGAAAGTGAAGTTACTTTCTGAGCTCCAGCCATTTTCTTGTAAAGTCGTCCTTCGGCATTATAAACCTCACCAATCCCTTTTTTATTATTTGATTTTTCAAAAATCTTTAGAGCTTTAATATAGTATTGAAGGGCATCTTCAAATTTTGCTCTATCTTGCAAATAATTAGCTTTCAAGAAGAGACTTTGTGCCTTCAGAGCGTCATTAGGTGCATTTTTTAACGAAAGTTCTATGTAATGATTGGCAGAATCATAGTCATTTCTAAGAAAAGATTCGGCTAATTGATGATAAATTTTAGTACATTCGGCAGAATCTTTCGTGATTGCCAAGCTCTTGCGAAGAGATACAATTGTGGAAGGGTTTTGGGAAAAACCTTTTATGGTAAGAAGAAGAAGGCAAAAGATTATCTTTGGCTTCATAACAGTTTTTCGTGTGTTTCATACAAATAATATACAAATAAAGGCATTTTTCTTTCAATTTTACTATGGAGAAAGTGTAAAGTCGTATTTTAATGAAGAACGCAACCACATTATCCATAAAAGTCCAAAACGATTACCAATGAAATTAAGTCTTTGTCTTTTGTTTACTTTTTGTAGCACTTTTTTGTTTGGACAAACGCCAAGTCATAATATTATTTATCAAAATTTTTATGCTCTTAGGTATGCTAATCAACTGAGTTTTAATCCAAAGTGGTATTGGACAAACGAAGCGGAGGTACGGTATTTTATGGAAAATAATCGCTTGAACAATGTCATCATGCACACGCATTTGCATCACAGAATTACTTCTACGCTTGATATTGCTTTGGGACTTAGTTACTCGCTCCAGAATCCGCAATTTCCAGATGCCGTTAGTACATTAACTGTCCCAGAAATTAGACCTTTCCAAGAAATTACGAATAATCAAGTATTGGGAAAAAGGGTAAGTTTGTCGCATAGACTAAGATTGGAAGAACGCTTTGTGTCAAAAAATGATGGGAATGTCATTTTGGATGGGTATAATTTCAATTATCGTATTCGTTATCGTCCCCAGCTAAACATTAACCTGAGTAAAACCGATAGTAAAACCCCCGTGAATCTGAAAATTGCAGATGAAATAATGCTGAATTTTGGGGGTGAAATTCTCTACAACCATTTCGACCAAAACCGTGTAATTGTTAGCGTTGACAAAACACTTTCAAAGAATTTTTCATTGGATTTCAATTATTCGCATTGGTTTCAGCAGAGAAGTTCTGGCAAAGATTTTTTCGACAGAAACGTTTTCAGGTTCTCCGTTTTGCATAGAATAAAATTATAGTTTTCTATGACAAATAGTTTTTTGTAAATTAGATTTTTAGACTCAATTCATTTTTATAACAAACACAATTAATCATGCTGAAAAAATTATCAATTATTACGCTGATTTTCCTAAGTAACACTCTGATAATCAAGGCACAAGACCCTTGGATTGTAAAGGCAAGCAACATTAATCCGAGTAATTATTACGGAGTTACAGTTGCCAATGGAATGCTGGGTTTGGTGTCTTCTGCCGAACCTTTGAAGGTGAAAGACGTAGTGCTAAACGGTGCTTTTGATACTTATGGACGGGGACGAGTTTCTAATATTCTGAAAACTTTCGATTTTGCCAACATGGATTTGGACGTGGACGGCAGACGTTTGGGAAGAACCGATATTAAAAATTATGCTCAGACTTTAGACATGAAAAATGCCGAACTAAGCACAACTTTTGATTATTTAGACAAAGTTTCTGTAAAATATACCATGCTGGCTCTGAGACAGTTACCTCATACAGCTTTAATTATGGTAGAAATTACAGCCAACAAAGATTGTGAAGTTACGCCCCACAGTATTATGTCTGCACCAGATATGTTGCGTGACGTAAAAAACTATTATCACCTCATCGACCGTCCGCATTCTTTGATTCCACTATTGACTTCGGAAGCAAAATCCCCTACTGGCAGACATACTTTGGCGGCATCAAATTCTTTTATTTTTGAAGAACCTCGTGGCAAAGAACCACAACTGATTCATGAAGAATGGGATTTTGGAATGCACCGCTTGAAGTTTACCAAGAAATTGGTCGCTGGTGAAAAATATACCTTTAGTGTTGTAGGTTCGGCTACTTCAACAGAACACGTTTCTGACCCGCACAACGAAGCAGAAAGATTGACAATTTTTGCAGCTTTGGAAGGAAGAGAAAGACTACTAAAACGCCACCGTGAATCTTGGGATAGACTTTGGGATTCGGATATTTTGATTGATGGTGACCCCGAAGCACAAAGAGCAACACATTTTGCTTTGTACCATTTGTACTCTTTTTGTCGAGTTGGACAGGCGTACAGTCTTTCGCCAATGGGACTTTCGGGTTTGGGTTACAATGGACACGTTTTTTGGGATACCGAAATCTGGATGTATCCTCCAATCTTGATGTTGCACCATGAATTAGCGAAATCACTTTTGGAATATCGCTTTAATAGATTGGAAGCAGCGAAAAACAATGCAAAATCACATGGTTATAAAGGGGCAATGTTTCCTTGGGAATCTGACGATGTTGGTCAGGAAGCTACTCCAGTTTGGGCTTTAACTGGTCCATTTCAACATCATATTACAGGCGATGTTGGTTTTGCGTTCTGGAAATATTACCAAGTTACCCAAGATAAAGAATGGTTGAAAACACGAGGATACCCAATGTTGAAAGAGGTCGCAGATTTTTGGGTAAGTCGTGTAGAAAAAGGAACTGACGGTAAGTATCACATTATCAATGTAGTATGTGCTGACGAGTGGGCAGAAAACGTAGATGATAACGCCTACACCAACGGAATGGCAAAGGAAGTTTTGAAATATGCCGTTGAAGCTGCCGAAGAATTGAAGATAAAACCAGATCCACGTTGGGAAGAAGTTTCTGAAAATTTGGTCATCCTGAAAATGGCAGATGGCGTTACCCAAGAACACGCTACTTATAAGGGAGAAACTATCAAACAGGGAGATGTTAATTTATTGGCTTATCCGATGCACGTTATTAAAGACCCTGTTGAAGTAAAGAAAGATTTGGACTATTACGAAGCCAAATTAGCTCCAGATGGACCAGCGATGTCGCAAGCGATTTTATGTATTTTACACGCCAGATTGGGAAATACCGAAAAGGCTTATGAACTTTTTACGAAAAGTTATAAACCGAATGAAGTACCTCCTTTTGGTGTTTTAGCCGAAACAGCAGGCGGAACAAACCCTTATTTTGCCACAGGTGCAGGCGGATTTTTACAAACACTCATCAATGGATTTGGTGGATTGGATATTGTAGAAGATCAAATTGAGCAGAAGAAAGTAAAGTTACCTTCACACTGGAAGTCATTGACACTGAAAGGAATAGGTGTTGAAAAGAAGACGATTGTGGTGAAGAATGAGTAGTTTTTTTGTGTTACTTGGAAATAATAGGCGTACCACGGTTTTGAACCGTGGCACGCTAAAAGTTTAACAATTTACTAAACAATTGCCTGTCTCACTCTTACTAATTTTTCTAAAAGTGCCTCTAATTGGTCTAATGGCAACATATTTGCTCCATCAGATTTTGCAATTGATGGATTCGGGTGAGTTTCTATGAATAAACCTTCTGCCCCAACTACAATGGCAGCTTTGGCAATTGTTTCAATCATTTTGGGATTGCCACCCGTTACACCAGAACCTTGATTGGGACGTTGCAATGAATGTGTGCAATCCATGACGACAGGTACGCCATGAGCCTGCATTTCGGGAATATTTCTGTAATCAACTACTAAATCTCCGTAGCCAAACGTGTTGCCTCGGTCTGTTAAAAAAACAGTTGCATTAGGGTTTTCATGAAGTACTTTTTCTACGGCAAATTTCATCGAAATACCAGCCATAAATTGCCCTTTTTTGATATTTACAACTTTCCCAGTTTGAGCAGCCGCAGCTAATAAATCCGTCTGGCGGCACAAAAATGCAGGTATTTGTAGAACATCCACATAATCAGCCGCCATTGCCGCTTCATGAGACTCGTGAATATCTGTAACCGTCGGAAGGTCGTAATAATCCCCAATTTCTTTCAAAATCTCCAAAGCCTTAATATCTCCGATACCCGTAAAAGAGTCCAATTTAGTACGATTAGCCTTGCGATATGAACCTTTAAAAATATAAGGAATCCCGAATTGGTCAGTAATAGTTTTTATTTTTTCAGCAATTTCAAAAGCCAAATCACGGCTCTCAATCGCACAACT
>JAAFJL010000137.1 GCA_013298865.1 Cytophagales bacterium
CTCTCTCTTACCAATATTCCAAAGAACTTCTTCTACCTCCATTATCGCTAATTAAGGCTTCGTTACAATAACTCTTCCGTTACTGTTACCCGTTTGGGAGTGCAAAGATTCACCTTTATTTTTTCTTAAAAAAATTTTATTCTGAAAAAATATTAAAATATTTTCAGAATAAACGCTAAATACTACTATATCAAGGGGTTATTGTCTGAAAAAAAATGAAAAAAAAGTTTAGACCTCTATCTGATTCTTAATTTTATTCAAAATCTCAAAAAAGATACTCTTTGATTTTTGAATTAATTAGTCCTAAAAGACAATGCCTTAGATTCTGGAAAAGGTAAAATAATACTTTTCTAAAATCTAAGACATTTGACAATCTAAAAACTATGAATCTATCTTGCTACGATTAGGGCTTTGACCGAGGTTTCGTCTCCACCATTTATTCTGACAAAATATTTTCCTGTTGGCATATTACCTACATTTAGACGTACTTGGGTTCGAGATATGCGATTGGCGGCTGGTTCATAACTTTTTCCATAAACATCTGTAAACATAATTTCTGAGTTAGTTCTCGCTAAAGCATCAGATTCTATGATTGTTTCTATAGATGCAGGGTTGGGATATATATTGATGTTGCTCTTGGAAATTTCATTTTCATTGGCTAATACTTGACCTTTTCTGAAAATTGGCAAAATATCATAGCTTTTATCTAATAATATCGTTTTTATGGAGGTTTCGCTTGCTCCCATCCAGTCAGTTAGGATGGAGGCATAGACTTTTCTGAAATCATTTTGAAGTTTGATATTATTGTTTTCTAAATCTTTGAGATCTGGATTCTTACCTATCATTTGAGTTTTGACAGCATTCCCAAAAATAAATAATGGAGATGCCCAACCGTGGTCTGTTCCTGCACTTCCATTTGAGATGGCTCGCCTTCCAAATTCTGAAAAGGTCATTCCTACTACTCGGTCTTGTGTTCCTTGTGCTTTCAAATCATCCATAAAGAATTTTATTCCATCTGAAAGGTCTTTCAATAGTTCGGCATGAGCCCCAGTGGTTTTGTCTGCCTCTACTTGTTGAGAATGGGTGTCGAATCCTCCCAGATTTACATAATAAATTTTAGTCTGTAACCCTCCATGTATTAAACGAGCTACTATTTTTAGTTGATCTGCTAATGAATTTTGAGTTGGATAGGTGACTAAATTTTTCCCTTTTCCTGCAGCAATTTTTAATTGTGCAGCATAAGCTACTGATGAAGTTTGCTGTTGCCGAACAAATGCGGTGTATTTTCCGCCTGCAGTATTGGGGAGTTCTCCTGGAATAATATTTGGTTTATCGCCTACAATTCTGTAAAAAGCATCTGGATCTTGCAATGCCAATGCTGATGTAATTGATGCTGTATTGAAAACAGTAGATGAAATTGAAGAAATTTGTATTGCCAAAGGATCTGGATTGGTGGCACTTGGATAATCGTCTGGATAGTTTGGATAACGGTTGTCCACATAACGACCAAGCCAGCCAGAACCTGATAGTTTATCTGAATCTGTGGCAGTTTGCCAAATATCAGTTGCCCTAAAATGAGAGAAACTTGGGTTGGCATAACCAGCAGCTTGAACAATGGAAAGTTTGCCTTCATTATATAGCGTTTGTAAACCCGTCATGGCGGGGTGCAAACCTGTTTGGGCTGCTCCATTTAATTTAAGTGCTTTTGCTTCTGGGATGGCAATATTTGCTCTGAAATTCGTAGCTGTATAAGTACTGTATTGGTCTAATGGCAGTACCATATTGAGTCCGTCGTTTCCTCCGCTTAGTTGGATTACCACCAAAATACGGTCATTGGCATCTGCGAGTTCTTGCATTGCCTTCATGAAAGGAGTTGTTGCTTGGGTATGTGCTTTTGCTCCGAAACCGTCAAGAATCAGTGGCAAAAAGAAAGACGATGAAGCATATTGTATAAAGTCTCTACGTTTCATAGGAATATATCAATTTGAAAATTTGCTAATTTGAAAATTCATAACTCAATAAATAATTATCTAATAATCAGATACTTATCTTAAATTACAAGCAATTATTTACCCCATCTGATACTCTGCTAATCTGAGAGCAAAAGTAAAAAAGGTATCTAATTTAGTCTTGACAGCATTCAATTTATTCTTGTTGGTTGGGTCTGATGCATAAGCGTTCCATTCAAGTCCCCATTCGTATCTTGGTAAATCTGCAATCAAGACTTTATCTATTAAGTAATCTTTTTGGGGTTTCGTGAGTGGGAAAGCAAAAAGATTTGCCGTGATTTCATCTACTAATTTTACAGGGTCGTCTGGTGTTGATGTTGCTTTTGCTAAATCCACTACATTGATACTCAGTTTTAAATTTGCATTTCCCTTTACTAAGGCATCCGTAAAGACACCTCTAAGGGCAAGCGTAGTTGAGCTAATCCATATTTCATAAAAATCAGTATCATAATAAGGTCTCCAACCAAAAACTGAAACTTGGTCTAAGACTTCCATCTGTTGTTCTCTGGAGCGTTGGAAAATATATTGTGTGGCGAGGTCGAATGTTGTTCTGTCTGTTTTTGTATCTGGGATTTGGTAATTGAAATTTCTGAAAGCTCCTACAATTAAATCTAAAGGGGATTTAATCTGAGAACCCAGCATAGCATCTTCATAGAAATGTTGACTTTTGAACATTGCCAAAAGAACAGGTTTTATTTCGTAATCTTTTTGGAAAATCGTAGCGAGTGGTTCAATAAATTCTTTTTCAACCAAAGCTGAAATTTCTGCTTGGAAGAACCAACGATAGAATTTCCTGACAATAAAACGTGCTGTTTCTTTTTGTGCCAAAATCATATCCACTAAATCCTTCAATTCATCGTCTCCAGCGGTAGCACCTGTACGTCCTTTGATGATTTTATTTCCGTAGAATTTAGAAAAAACTTTATCCGTTACATCATGCTGATTTGCTCTGAATTCTATACCGATTGTGCCAGTTGTGTTATCTCTATAATTCAGACCTCGCCAGCCTGTGAGTACTCTGGCGGCAGCTTTTACGTCTTCTTCGTTATAATTACCCGACCCAATTGTGAAAAGTTCTTGCAACTCTCTTCCATAATTTTCATTGGGTTTTCCTACTAAATTTTGATTACCATTCAAATAAAGCAGCATGGCTGGGTCTTTGGTGATTTCGATAACAAACGTTTTGAAATTACCAAGTGCTAATTTTCTGAGTAATTGATTTTGACGATACAGATACCTTGAATCTGAGACTGTCGTAGCAGTTGAAACAAAGTGATTTTGCCAGAACAAAGTCATTTTTTCGGAAATAGATAAAGGCTGATTTACCATTGAACCTAACCACCAACGTTTAAGGATATTCCGACGAACTCCATCAGCCGTATTCCGTTCCATGTCAGTCGTACCAGGCACGCCGTACGGTTTTTCGTGGAAATTTGTTCCGTCTAAATCTGTTGGATGTGTGGGTACTGGTTGAGCAACCAATAATTTCTGAACTATGAAATCGGCAGTTTTGCCCGTGAGGTCTTTCAGTTGGGCAGGCGTTCCCCCAAAAGTTGTTCTACGAAGTAAATGAGCAACTTGTTGGGCAGTCAGGGCTTTTGTATAAACGTCTAAAAGAGGCATATTTTTAGGGATTTTGTTCTGAATTTTAAGTTAGATTAAGGTTTAATAAAAAGGTTTAATGGAGGTTGTAAAAAATAATAAAATATCATTTAATTAACTGATAACCAAATGGTTCTATGTTTTAAAAATCCTGATTCTTCTATTATTGATTCTGGGACGCACAGTCGGAAAGTATTGCTAACCGTGGTACGGTTGAGACGGTAGTTCATTTACAAAAATCCAACCCTAACCGTGCCACGAATGAACTGTCTAAATTTTACTTAGGAATATAAAAAAATCCCCTGCAAAATTTGGAGGGGATTTTAATTACTTTTCATCATTCCGACTTGTATCTTTTTCCATCAAGGTTGAATCTGCCAATGTTGTTTGAATTTTAGGGGCTTCTATTTTCAAAGATGGATTCAATTCTTTGATTTTCTTCATCGCTAAATCTATGTATTTGCTATCTGGCGAGGGCTTTTTGAGTCTTTTACAGGCTTTTATATATTCCTGATAATACAAAAGAGCTAATTCTTTGTCATTTTTCTTTTTTTCGTAAATCTGTCCCAAACGCAAAATTGCTTTCGGACGTTGTTCAATTAATTTCAGAAAAGATTGAATAGCGTATTCTGTATCTCCCAATTTATCCAGTATGTCTGCTTTGCCTAATGCGTAATCTGATAACCGTTCGGAAGTTCCCAAATCTTGAGCTTCATAGAAATTTCGGTCTGCTTCAAATAGAATTTTTTCATCATTTTCAGTCGAAGCCAATTGGGCAAATGCCAAACCTGCATAAACATTTTCGGTCTTCTCCCCTACCCTCAATAATCGTTTAAAAACTGCGATTGATTGGGCAGTGCTATCCATATAATAATACGATGTACCAAGTAATCTTTGGTAATAAGCCGTAGTATCTCCCTGAGCCATCGTGAAAAGAATCTCTTTTCTAACTCCCTGATAATCAGAATCTATGTAAAAAGTTCGACTCCGTAAATGACGTACTTTGATAGAAGAACTGTCCAAAATCATGGCTTTGTCAATCAATGGGTCTGATAGTTCATAAGTACCATCATTCATGTAAATATTGGCTAAGTCTGTGATACTTTCCAAGTCGAGAGAATCCAAAGTGAGGACTTTTTTTAGGTAAGAAATACCTTCTTTTCTACGTCCTGTGCGTACACAAGTTCGGGAAAGCTCTTTCCAATAAAAGGTATTTAGGCTGTCCAATTTTGTCAGTTTTTGGTAAAGCGAATACGACTTTTGTCCATTGCTTTCTTTGTCTGCAATCACTGCCAATTGATAATTGATGTCTTGGGAATCTAGATTTTTTAGAAGCAATAATTGATAGTATTTTTTGGCTTGAACAAATCGCCCCAACTTATAATTACAGAAGGCTTGTTTCTGGAGAATTTCGGCTTGGGTGCTGTCGCCGATGTTGAGTTTTTCGAGCAGAACAAGTGCTTGACTGTACTGAGTTTTTTGTATTAGTTCATTGATAGAAATAAGGCTTTCCTGAGCCTTAACTTTCTGGTTATCAAATAGAAAGAATACGAAAATAAGCAAAAAAAGAGGCTTGCAATTCATGGTAAGAGGGAGTTTTAAGTGAATAACTAAAATTTTAGGTAAAGATGTAGAAATAAAAATTAACAGTCAACAATTATTGATTTTTTGTTGTAGAAATTGATGATTATGAATTGCAAATTCGTCACAGTTTAGGTCAAAATTACAAATCTCGACCAGCGATATTAGTTATTGTCTATCACTCTTTCATAAATAGATTTTACTTGTAAATCTCCAAATCCATAGATGCCTTCTCTTTTGGAAAATTCTTCAAAAACTATTGAAAATTCTTTTGATTTTGTTTCCATAATTTGCTTCACTACTTGGTCGGGTCTGCCTAAAGTTTTGTCTGATGGAAATCTGTCTATGTGTGCCTGACAAACTTCTTCTAAAAACTGAAAACAGGTTGAATTTTCTTTTGACAACTCTTGCAATTTTTTGAAGTCCCCATTCTGATACGCAACCCATAGATTCACTCCCAATTCAAGGTCAGTTGACTTGAATGGAACTTTTGCAGAATAAGCGAGTTCAAGTTTTGCTGCATCGGCTACTCCGAAACCTTTCCAAATATCCTCTTTATTTTCTATGACAGGAAAAATTCTGTACAACTTCAAATTAAAATGTTTTGCAAGCAAAGACAGTACAAACCACATATTTGTTTGACAAAATAAATCATTCTCGAACCAAAGACAAACCTCCGCATTATCGGGCAGAAGATATAGTTTTTCTAACTCATTGACTGATTTAGTGAAATAATCTTCCGTAGAAGCACCGTAAGTTTCAGCAATGAAATTTGCCCTGATTTTCCAAAATTCAGTTAAATTATTGGCAGCTACATTTCCATCAATCAAGCATTCTCTGCAAACTATAAAGTCTTGATTAATAGACGTTTGACATAATTGTTCTACTAAACAATCTCCGTTTAAAATATGAAAAGGCATCATTTTGAGCTGTCTTAAATAAGTTTTTCCATGAATGTTTCATCAATTCCGCTTTCTATCAGTTGCGTTACGAAGTCTTTCGGTAAGCCATAAACGCCCACATTTTTTTTGATTTTGGCTCTTTGCAAGGCATCAGCAAAAACCTGTTGGGTACTCCTGATACTATACGCACCGCCAGATTTTCCTTCAAACAAAAAGTCTTTGGGACGATATTCTTTAAAATATGCTCGTAGTTGTAGCAAAATTGGTTCTGTGAGATTCAGGAAATGAGTTTTTTTATGCGGAGTTTCTGCAATTAAAAGTTGCATATTTTTGCTGTCTATATCTGTAACTTTTAGGTTTACAATTTCATTGACACGCAAGCCCATGTCATAACACAATTTTAAAATCGTGTTATGTTTAATGTTTGGAGTAGTGGCGTAGAGTTTCTTGATGTCTTTTGAATTGATAGTTTTCGATAAACTTGAAGGCTTTTTGGGGCGAGGAATCTCTGAAAAGAAATTGGC
The DNA here is from genome assembly GCA_013298865.1 of Cytophagales bacterium. Lineage (GTDB taxonomy): Bacteria > Bacteroidota > Bacteroidia > Cytophagales > Spirosomataceae > JAAFJL01. Next base: position 6,619 of record JAAFJL010000137.1, read on the forward strand.
TTTTTTGAGTACTTGTTCAAAATAAAATTTTATCGCATTCATTTTACTTTGCAAAGTATTGTCCGACAGTTTTAGGGTTACTGCACAGTACAAAAAATAACTACGAAGCTGGACTGGACTCAAATCATTTACGTCATTATCTTTCAGGATTTGTAATAATTGAGCAAATTCATTGCGGTAAGTAATAATTGTTTTAGGGTGTAAAGGCTGTTTTTCCAGCATTGTAAGATAGCTTTTAAAGGCGTTTTCGTTGATTACATTAATGTTATCTAATGCCTTTTTGCTAACAATTACTTTAAGTGCTAAACCAAATTTTTTGCGAAATTTAGGCGTATCAGGCACGTACCAAGCCTTTTTTGCTCTACTCCGATGTACACCATCTAGCCTTTTGACCCGCCGAGTCATAGCTTGATTAGTGTCAAAATAAATAAAGATTACATCTTTCCCTTGATGCTGGGCAATTTCAAATTTTACTTGATTGACGTCCATTTTTACGCTTCGGTTTTTTGTAAGGTAAAAATAACGAAATATTTTATGAACTCACTTTTTAAAGAACCGCAAGGACGGGAGGACGCAAAGAAGGGATTATTTTCAGCAATTTTTTTTTGTCTAAAACCTCGTGAGAGGATTCCAAAAGAAATTGCTGGGTTGCATTTTAACATTAGTACAAAACGCTCATTTTTTAGAATTTTCCAAGAAAATCTACTACTTTTTAAGGTTTATTTAAAAACATTCTAAATAAAATTGATTATTTATTTGTAATTATTCTAAATAGATATACATTTGGATATTATTTAGAATAATTACAAATAACTATAAGATGAAAAACTCTATACAAATATTCACATTATTATTAATATCTGGCTTCTCCGCTTTTGCTCAGACTGGAAGTATCAAAGGGAAAATCACTAACAAAGATGGTGAGGTAATTCAGTTTGTGAATATAACCCTGAAGAACTCAAAACAGGGAACGGTTTCAAATGAAGATGGGGAGTTTTTATTGAAAAATATAAAGGTAGGTTCACAAACAATTGTTGCTCAGTTTGTGGGTTTTAAATCGTTTGAAAAAAATATACAAGTATTTGAAAATCAAAAAGTTAGTCTTGATTTTCAGATGATAGAATCTTCTAATGAACTCTCGGAAGTTATCGTTTCTGGGGTACAATCTGCCAATGAAAAAACAGTTACTATTGGTAAAATTGCCATTAAACCCATGGATTTACCACAAGCCGTTGCCACGATAGACCGTACCGTTTTGGAACGTCAGCAGGTATTGCGTTTGAGTGATGCTTTGATGAATGCCAATGGAATTTACATAATGGGAAACACTGGTGGGTATCAGGAAGAAATTGCGGGTCGTGGTTTTGCATTTAGTAGTGCTAATACTTTCAAAAACGGAGCGAGGTATTTCAACGGGATTATGCCTGAGATGTCTTCTATCGAAAAAGTAGAAATCATGAAAGGCAGTACTGCAATTTTGTTCGGAAATGTCGCCGCAGGAGGAATCTTGAATTTAGTAACCAAAAAACCAAAATTTGAATCGGGCGGTTCGGTGTCGATGCGAGTTGGTAGTTTTGATTTCTACAAACCAACTTTGGACCTTTATGGCTCGGTATTGGGCAGTAAAAACATCGCATACAGAATTAATGGTTCTTATGAAAAAGGCAATAGTTTTAGAGAAGGTGTCAACTCTGAGCGGATTTATGTCAACCCTTCTTTATTATTCAAACTAAGTAATAAAACAGAAATCCTTTTGGAAGGCGACTACATGAAAGACCGCCGTACTGCTGATTTTGGTACTGGGGCTGTCAATTACACAATTGCCGATGTACCTCGTGAACGCATGATTGGGGTAGCTTGGTCTTATTTTGACATTGCTCAAAAATCTGCCAATATTACGGTTTCTCATCAATTCAACGAATCATGGAAATTGACGGCTGTGGGTGCGTACCGTGATTATGAGAGTGATTTATTTGCAAATCTTCGTCCGAATAATACAAATTTTATCAATACCAGTGGCAAGTGGATTAGAGGCTTGCAACGCACTGAAGCCAAAGAAAATTATTTGATGGGACAAGTTGATTTAACTTCTCAGTTTTCTACTGGAAGCATCAATCACAATGTTTTGATAGGCTCAGACTTTGACCAATATGATACCCGTACTACGGCTTATGTTGCCATGACAAAATATGATTCTACGAATATTTTTCAGCCAAAATTATTTACTCCAAGAACCGACGTTCCAACATTGAAAGTAAATACTGTCACTAATGCACCCATTAATCGTGTTGGTGTATATGTGCAGGATTTGATAAGTTTTTCTGCGAAATTGAAACTATTGGCGGGTCTTCGTTATAGTTATCAACAAACAGGAAGTTCCGTTCTGACGGTCTCTACAAACAAAACTGTTGTAACTACTACTTTTGATGATGCCTTTACTCCACGTTTAGGATTAATTTATCAGCCTACCAAAATGATGTCGATTTTTAGTAGTTATTCAAATTCGTTTAATGTGAATACTGGAATTGATATTACTGGAAATGCTTTACCACCTTCTTTTATCAATCAGTTTGAGGTCGGGGTGAAAAATGAGTTGTTCAATGGATTGCTTTCTGCGAATGTTACGGCGTACCAGATTGTGAATAGTAATTTGGCACAAACAAGTTTGGCAAATGGCAATACTAATTCCAATATCAGAGAACTGGCTGGTGAAGTAACGGCACAAGGTGTAGAAGTTGATTTGAAAAGCAAGCCATTTTTAGGATTTTCATTGATGGCTGGTTATAGCTACAACGAGACAAAATATACGAAAAGTAATATTTTTATTGAGGGCAGTTTGTTGAGATACAACCCCAATCACACAGCTAATGCAAGTATTTACTACACCTTTTCTGACACAAAGTTGAAGGGATTAAATGTGGGATTAACTGCCATGTACTTTGGCGAAAGACAAGCAGGACGTTCTACAAGATTGACGGTAAAGAACGATACCTTCAGATTAATTCCTGTAAATGCTTATACACAGGTAGATTTGAGTGCTGGCTATAATTTCAGTAAAATTTCTTTGAGAGTAAAAGTTTCTAATCTTTTGGACGAACTGAGCTATAATATTCATGATGATAATTCGGTGAATCCGATAGCTCCGAGAATGGTTTCGGCAACTGTGGCTTTTAAATGGTAGGGGACTGTAATTGCTGAGATTCTAAATGTAATATATTGATAATCAGACTTATACAATAATGTGCTATTTCAGATTCCAATAATTGTTACATAGGTTTGAGTAATCGAAAACATTCCTTTATCTTAGTAAAAAAAACAGCAAGAATATGCTTACAACAATTCACAGTGGCATATGGACATATCAGAGGCTTTTGGAAGAAACACCTTCGGAAGCAAGATATGAAATCCGCAACTATCATTTAATAGAAATGCCATCGCCAATTACTCAACATCAACGAATTGTCGGTAAAGTTTACCGTTCATTATTTCAAGTTTCAGTCCAAATCGGAGAAGTTTTCATTTCTCCATTAGATGTTGTTTTCGACGAGGGGAATGTCTGTGAACCAGATGTTTTATTTATTTCAAATGAAAATAAAGACATTATTACCAAGAAAAATATTGTTGGAGTTCCAGATTTATTGGTCGAAGTCGTGTCGAAAGGTTCGGTCGTGAGAGATTATGTAGAGAAAAAGAACGATTACGAGAATTTTGGTGTAAAAGAATATTGGTTAATTGACCCTCTGAACGAAACAATCATTGTGCATTCTTTGGAAGACAAAAAATATAAAGTCTTTTCATCCGTAGAAGAACAAGGTACAGCAAAATCCAAAATTCTTCCAGATTTTGAATTGAGTTTTGAAGAGATTTTTGGAGTGGATTGAGTGAAAAGTTAAGAGTTTATGAGCGACCGTTGCTCGGTTAAAAATTTCAAGCAACAAGAGGCATTCATCATGAAATTCTTTCAACTTTTAACTTTACACTTTTTACTCCTCCTCCATCCGAACCTCTTTCAATTCCCCAAATTTGGTTCAATCATAATTACTTCTTCTTTTTCCACAATTACTTGTCCTTCGGCGAGGTCTTTTGTTTTTCTTACAAATTTTCTGGGCGTTACAATCACGGGGCAAAGCGTATCGTTTTTTCTTTTGGAATAATATGCCGCCAAACCTGCTGCTCTTTCAATCACGGCATTCGGGAATTTTTTACCAGCTTGCCTGCGTATGACCACGTGCGACCCCGACACATCACGGGCGTGCAACCAAAGGTCTTCTTTACGGGCATAACGTTGTGTGAGTAAATCATTATTCTTGGCATTTTTACCAACCAATATTTCCCAACCCTGACAATTAAAACATTTGAATAAATCTCGCACTGTCAATTGTGCTTTATCTGTTTCCACCAATTGATTGGTTTTCAGATATTTACGCAATTCTTTTACCGTAATCAAAGGCTCTAATTCTTTTAAATGTCGGTTAACATCTGCAATATCTTCTTCTTTTGCTTCGATATTTTCAATCAATTTTTGAATTTCTATCTTCTCATTTTTCGACTTTCGGTAATATCCTTCTGCATTTTTCTGAGGAGATAAATCTGGCTTTAATCTGATTTTAATGGGTCTGTCCCTATAAAAATCATCCAAAGTAATCACCTCCGTCCGTTCTGGAATCTGGTGCAAATTTGCCATGATAATATTGGCAATTTCTTCGTTTCGGGCATCTCCTTCTATGGCTTCGAGTTTCTTGTAGCAAGCCTCAATGTAATTTAAACTCTTGGTTTTTCTTTTTTGTAAGCCTTTGATTATCTGAGCTTTCTCTTTGTCAATGATATTAATTCTGGTATGGGCATAGTAGAACTCATTGGATGCTTTTAGTGGGTCATCAAAAGTTTTTTGGATTTCTCCTCCAATTTTAGACAAAGAAAAGACAGGCGAAAAATCTATGGTTTTTAGATAATATATTGGATTTTCAAATTCTGCTAACATCAATTGAAAAGTCTCCCAAGATGCTCCTAAAGGAATTTGTGAAGCCTTAATTGTAGGAAAAGTTTTTGCCCAACCATTCGCTAAAAATGCTTCTTTACTTTGGTCGATTTCTCTGTCCAAAGTGGTTAAATCCAAATTATTATCAGACACTAACTTGTTGTGTAGCAGGTCGATAACTTCATTTTCTAAGAAAAGAATGATATTTGAACGATTACCGTACATCTTGAAAAGTAGCGTATAATTTTGTTCAAACTGAATGGCAAAAGCTCTTTCATTCAAGAATTGTCGAACACCAATAACTGGCAAATTGATAATTTCCTTGAATAAATCGACGGAGTTTTTCCCCGCTCTACGGAATTCGTCTGGAAAAGTAAGACAGGCAAAATCTGTGTGAAGAATCGCTTTGATATAGAACTGACGATGTTTTTTCCATTGCCTTCCTTCAGTGCAAAAGCCCAGGACTAATTCGTCTTTTTCCTGAGAAAAACACTCAGCCAATACCAAGCCAGTAAGTTCAGTTGCTAATCTTTTAGAGAGGTGCTTGAGGAAATAGTAATTCGTTTGCATGATGATTTTGACAAAAATATTTCTGCAAAGGTACGGATAATTGGAGAGTATAATAATAGGTTGAACTTTGCTCGTTTCAAATCAGAGTTTAGGGCGTGTAGGTTTCTGCATTCAAAGCCAATAGCTTACAGCCAAGTTGCCTAAAGCCTCATTACATAATCTATCTATTTTTTTCAAGTGCTAATTTTATTCCAAGAACAATAAAAACAATGCCTACGAATCTGTCGAGCCAAGTTTTGATGTAGTAATTGTTTTTGATATTGGTTGTCATAACAGACGAAAAGACTGCTAAAATCGTATTCCAAATTGTTCCTGTTAGGTTAAAAGTACAACCCAAAATCAAGAATGTTAGCGTTGGATTATCGTAACCTTTCTGAACAAATTGTGGCAAAAAAGCAATGAAAAATAAGGCTACTTTTGGATTAAAGATATTAGTAATTGCCCCCGAAATCAGTATCTTTTTTAGGTCTGTTTTTTGTCCTGTATCCGATATTTCAAAACCTGATTTATGCTTAGTCAACAACATTTTTATACCTAAATAAACCAAATAGGCAGCCCCTAAGTATTTGATAATATCGAAAGCAATTTGAGATTTTTGAATGATTATCGACAAGCCAAACGCCGCTAAAAATATATGCACAAAACAGCCCAGAGCAATACCAAGTGCAGAATACACCCCCGCTTGTTTGCCCTGCGACATACTTCTACCAAGTACATACATGGTATCTGAACCTGGGGTAAGATTCAATAAAATTCCCGTAATCAAGAAGGTAAAAAAGTTTTCTATGCCAAACATGGTTTTAGTTTTTTGTTGGGTTATGTTGTATTGTTCTTCTGCCAGCGATATAAACGATGAGTTAGTACACACTTATTATAAACGGGCGTGATGTAGAAAAATTCATTATTTTGAGTCAATCAAACCTTGCTTCACACCTTCATACGCAGGTTTTTTCTTCAAATCTTTATCCCAAAGTAAAGGGTTTTCATCGACTCGCCAGCCTTTATCAAAACCATCTAAGATTCCCCAAGTGTAAATTCTACTAACACCTGCCTTTACCGATGTCTTGACAAGATTATTATAATCTGCTTTTTGCTGTTCTGCCAATGCTGTTGTCCATGCTTTTGTAGTACCATCGCTATTTTTACCAGTTCCAAAGTCCAACTCAGTGATATAAACCTCTAATCCCAAACCTTTAAACCGTTGAATCGAAAACTGTAAATCACCCGATGAGATAAATTTTGAAAAATTTCCAATATCGTAATGCCCTTGAATACCGATGGCGTCAATTGGAGTTTTGCTCACAATCATGTGTTTAAGTAACTGATATACAGCTCTTTGCTTTTTATTATTGAATGCACTCGGATTTGCCGTTTCGATATTATAGTCTCGGTATTCCAGCTTTGCCTTTGTTTGCAAACGACAATACTCAAAGGCTTTCCTAATAAAAATCGGATGTTTCTCGTTCACATAATCATTACCTGTCAAACCACTTTTGTCACTTTCCCATCCCATTTGATTCCAAACCATATCGGTACGATACAGACCATTGTCATCAATCACTTCATTCGCTACGTTCCAAACATCAACTTTGTTTCTGTTATCATTACTTTCCATGATTTTATTAATCATATCTTTTAATTGTTCATCCAAAGCCTCAGGAGTCCACGTTTGATTTTTTAACCAATTGGGCATATAAAGATTGGGTCCTACCAACATATGTATGTGCGTACTGATTTTATTTTCTCTCAAAAAATTAATTTGATTATTGAAATCCGTGAAATTATATACCCCCTTACTTGTCCATCCGCCAAAGCCAGCGTACCAAAGTCCCTGACTTGCACTAAATTCATCTTTTGCAATATTTGCAATTAATGGATTTGTATCAAAACCACGAACATGAGCCCCAAATAAAATATTGGTATTGGCTGCTTTGAGTGAATTAACAACGGCTGGAGTAAGCATTTTTGTACTATCAGCACACGCAAAACATAGAGATATTAAGAGTGAGAAAATCATTATGCTTGATTTGTTTTTGAGAAAATATTTCATAAAAAGATTTATATGATGAAAGAGTTAATGCCGCTCGTTTTTCGATTAATATCTGCCTCCATAACTCGCACCATGATGTTTTGTTGTAATTCCATCACTTAATTCGAGTCTGAGATGTACTGACTAAGAAATAATAGTATTAAAATATTCTTGATGTGTCATAGTTTCAACAAATATTGACGGTGATTCAATAATTTTAGGATTTAAACTCAGCCAAATCTG
>JAAFJL010000138.1 GCA_013298865.1 Cytophagales bacterium
TAAATCAACAGGAGTTGTAGCATTGTAATCCATATAGACTGGTTTTTTGAGCATATTGTTGGAATTTTAAGATAACCGCAAGGGAGGAATATAACCTCTTTCCGTCTTTGCAGTAAAGTTATTCTTCCGTGCCTTTTCTACTCAATATGGTTTTATCGTTACCCATTCATGCACTTTTTTATCGTATTGTAAATGCTCGTCGGGCCATTCTATGTACTGTTCCATAGGGATTTGTTTGTCTAAATTCCCATTTTTAATCAATTCTCTGAATAAATATTGCCCTCTTTCTTTCACAATTTTTTCTGCTAAATGTGGGGTATTTGCTACTTCTTCAAACTCAATTGGCATCAGTGAATTGGGTTCTAATTTAAACTTTCCTAAAACCCCTCTTCTGAATTTTGGACTGCCTCCAACGGGTCGAATTACAAAAAAGTAATTCCAACCGTCTTGGCTTTGGTAATAGTTTTGGAGGTAAAACGATGTAAGATTTTTGGTATAAAAACTCCTGAACTGAGGCTGAAATTTTGTTTCATTCGTAGCCGATGGAGCGGGTATGTACAGGTAAGTAATGATGTTTGTCAATAAGCTATCTTTCTGATTATCAGTAAAATAGTCGCTTGCTTGATGTTTTTCTGAGTTACAAGAAATTAGAAAAAAAAGAGAGATTAAACTAAATAATATTTTTTTCATATTGGATTTTTTGAGGTATTAGGCATGAGGTCATAGGTAGTAAATTGTTCAGTGTCCAGAACTACCTACGACCTCATACCTCATACCTATTTTACATAAACCACCGTCTGCGGATTGAATTCTGCCCAAGTCGCTGTCCAATCTGTATCTTTAAAAGCACCTACATAATCGGTTTTATCGAAAAAAGTAGGTAAAGTTATTGGCAAAGTTGCATTCAATAAATCTGTTCCTGAAGTTGCCAATGCAAATGCTGGTCTTCCACTTTGCCAAAGATTATCATTCAAACCAGATGTTTTACGATTGCCTAATGTTTTATTGCCTTTCAAGCCAGTAAACCAGTTTGAAGGTTTTTTTGTCCCAATCAAAATTATAGGTGTGGCATCATTTGCCTCATTTTCACGAATGGGTACACCTTTGGGATTATAGTTAATTGCACCATCAGTTCCCCAAAAATTATCTCCCCATCCTTCGATACCTATCAGTACTACATTTTGAAAATCAATATCACTATTATTTGCATTTCCTTTAGCATCACCTAATTGGCTATCCAGATATATTCCCCACGGATAACCTGTCATCACTGTATTATAGATTTTTTGTTTGCTGTTTCTTCTTAATTGAGCAGCGTGTTGGAAGTGTGGATTTATAGAAGTTTCTTTAGCTCCTTTTGGACCAATAATAGTCATATTAGCAAAAACAGCAGCAGTGAATGGCATTCTTGTACTCCCATTAACATCATTATCACTCTCAAAACCATTTGAACCAGATTGGTCAGCCAGATTTGCTCCACGAATACCAATACCATATTGAATATATCCTGAGTAACCATTATCTGTATCAAAATCATCATCTTGTCCTTTATAAGCAATCAAATGCTTGCAATTTACATTTCCACCGAACCATTCAAAAGAGTCATCCAAACCAAATGATGCTTGTACATAATCAACGACTGTTCCTGTACCCACTGAGCCAAAAGTACATGAGTTTATCTCTTGATTAGGACTAATTGGAATACCTGCATACTCAACACGTACATATTTATAAGTACCAGAGCTATCAGTTGAATTTGTTCCTCCATGAAATGCTCCGTACCCACCTTCTAATTCACGGTCATCTTCTGATAAGTTATTCGGAGCTTGTCCACAAATTACTAAACCGCCCCAATCACCAGCTTCACGGTCGCCTGGGTTTCTTTCGGAAGTCATCACGATTGGTTTGTCAACAGTTCCGTTGGCAATAATTTTGCTTCCTCTTTGTACAATCAAAGTACCTTTTAAAGTACGGTCACCAATAATCAATGTGCCTGCTTCGATTGTCAAAACTGTTCTTTTTGTAATCTTTCCTTTCACAACTTCTTCTCCTACTCTTACAAAACCTTTAAGTTTGTAGATTTTATCAGCTGTCCATTTAACATTTCCTTCTGCCAGACTACCTGCTGAAACTTCCACAATAGCTACTGCTTTAACCGTCAATGTAATGGGTGTTAGAATTGAAGTTTGATTTTTAGTATCAACTACTTGAATTGTGAAACTTACGATTGAACCTGAAGGCAAATTTTCAATTATGTACTCTTTTTTATAAGTTAAAGTTAGTTGTCCACCGCCTTTAACCGCATCAAATGCAATTCCGTTTTTCAATACATTGATTTGCTTGATTCCTTCTGGAGCATTGATTTCTGCTGATATTTGTACTTTTGAACCAACAACTCCTGCTAAATTTCCTGAAGTTGTGGCAGTCGGAGAAGGTCCAATTTCACTTTCTTTATTGGAACAAGCACTGAAGACTAATATAATTGAAAGTAGAAATGCGATTGCTCTGATTGCTTTCATGTTTAATAATTTCATTTTTAGATGACGATTTTATGTATTATTTTGAAATGTGTAAACTAATTTTGAGTAAAATACATCTTAAATCAAGGCGGTTAGCCTTGGCAAGTCGTATTACAATTAGTCTTCACAAATATACCCAAAATAATACATCTGTTTTCCAGAATTTTAAAAACAGAAAAGTCAGCAACAAGGTCGCTGACTTTTCGGAATTACACCAATATGAAAAATCCACAATGGGATTTTTCCCTGCCAAACAGACAGGGAAGTATCCTTCAGAGGGATTTTAATATGGTTTTATCGTTACCCATTCATGCACTTTTTTATCGTATTGTAAATGTTCATCGGGCCATTCTATGTACTGTTTCATAGGGATTTGTTTGTCTAAATTCCTATTTTTAATCAATTCTCTGAATAAATATTGCCCTCTTTCTTTCACAATTTTTTCTGCTAAATGTGGGGTATTTGCTACTTCTTCAAACTCAATTGGCATCAGTGAATTAGGTTCTAATTTAAACTTTCCTAAAACCCCTCTTCTGAATTTCGGACTGCCTCCAACGGGTCGAATTACAAAAAAGTAATTCCATCCGTCTGGGCTTTGGTAATAGTTTTGGAGGTAAAACGATGATAGATTTTTGGTATAAAAACTCCTGAACTGAGGTTGAAACTTTGTTTCATTCGTTGCCGCTGGAGCTGGTATATATAGATAAGTAATGATGTTTGTCAATAAGCTATCTTTCTGATTATCAATGAAATAGTCGCTTGCTTGATGTTTTTCTGAGTTACAAGAAATTAGAAAAAAAAGAGAGATTAAACTAAATAATATTTTTTTCATATTGGATTTTTTGAGGTATTAGGCATGAGGTCATAGGTAGTAAATTGTTCAGTGTCCAGAACCACCTACGACCTCATACCTCATACCTATTTTACGTAAACCACAGTTTGCGGATTGAATTCTGCCCAAGTTGCAGTCCAATCTGTATCTTTAAAAGCACCTACGTAATCAGTCTTATCAAAGTAAGCTGGAAGTGTAGGAAGTGGAGCATTTATCAAAGCTGTTCCAGATGCTGCCAATGCGAATGTTGGTCTTCCTACTTGCCAAAGGTTATCATTCAAACCTGTTGGTTTTCTGTTATCTAAAACTTTGTTACCTTTCAATCCAGCAAACCAGTCCGAAGGTTTTTTTGTACCAATCAAAATGGCAGTTCCAGCAGCATTTGCCTCAGTCTCACGAACGGGAGTACCTGCTGGGTTAAAAGTAACATTTTGACCCAAAGCATTTTTTACAGTACCAGTTCCCCAGAAATTTACACCCCATCCTTCAACACCAGCTACTACCACATTTTGCAAATCAATTTCTCCTTTGTCGGCATTTCCTTTGGCATCACCCAAAATACTATCAATATATACTCCCCAAGGATACCCAACCATTACTGTATTATAGATTTTTTGCTTGCAGTTTCTTCTTAATTGAGCAGCGTGTTGAAACTGTGGACTAATTGAAGTTTCAGCTACATTTTTTGCTCCGATGATTGACATATTTGCAAAAATTGCCGAAGTAAAAGGAAGTAAAGCTGTCCCTTGTGCATTATTGTCACATTCAAAACCATTTGAACCAGAAATATCTGCCACTGTTGTTCCACGAATACCTATTCCATACTGCACATATCCAGAAAAACCATTGTCTGTATCAAAATCATCATCTTGTCCTTTGTAGGCAATCAAGTGCTTGCAGTTTACATTTCCACCAAACCACTCGAATGAATCATCCAATCCGAAAGATGCCTGTAAGTAATCTACAAAGGTTGCCGAACCGATTGAACCAAATGTGAAAGAGTTTACTTCTTGGTTAGGGTTAATCGGAATACCAGCAAACTCAACACGAACATATTTTAACGAACCCGAATTATCGGCTGGGTCTGTTCCTCCGTGGAAAGCACCGTAACCACCTTCTAATTCACGGTCAGCTTCTTGTAAGTTATTTGGTGCTTGTCCACAAATTACTAAACCGCCCCAGTCACCAGCTTCACGCTCACCTGGAGCTCTTTCCGATGTCATCACGATTGGTTTATCAGCAGTTCCGTTAGCAATAATTTGGCTACCTCTTTGTACAATCAGTGTACCTTTTGATGCACGGTCACCAATAATTAATGTGCCTGCTTCGATAGTTAAAACCGTTTTCTTCGTAATTGTTCCTTTTACTGCTTCTTCTCCTACACGGACAAAACCTGTTAATTTGTAGATTTTATCTGCTGTCCAAGCAACGTTTCCTGCTGCAAGACTTCCTGCTGGAACTACCACTACTTGTTTTGGTGGAATAGCTGCGATAGTTACAGGAACGGTTGTTAAAACAGAAGTCTGATTTTTATTATCAATTACCTGAATCGTAAAATTTACGATTGAACCTGCGGGTAAATTTTCGATTGTATATTCCTTTGTGTAAGTCAAAGTCGTTTGTCCATTGCCTGTAATGGCATCAAATGCAGCACCGTTTTTCAACACATTTACTTGCTTAATACCTTCTGGAGCATTGATTGTTGCTGAAATTTGCACTTTTGAACCAACTGTTCCTGCTAAATTTCCTGAAGTCGTAACAGTAGGAGCGGGTTTAATTTCATCTTCTTTAGTACAGGCATTAAATACCAGTGTAATCGAAAGTAGAAGGGCGATAGCTTTGATTGCTTTCATGTTTGATAATTTCATTGTTTTTTAGATTACGATTTTGAGTTGATTCCTACTTGTTATTTTGAAATGTATAAGTTAATCCTAATGAAAATACACTGCCTGGTGAATACGATTGAATGATTTGATCTTTGCCAGAATCGAAATTTTTATCTTGATTTCCATCTTGTAAAATCAATGCTTTTTGATTCAAAATATCTGTAATTCCACCTTTTACAATAAAGTTTTTAGTGATTCCTTTAGAGAATGTAAGGTCCAAAACATTACGTGGCATTTCGTACCAGTCTGGATATAAAGCTCCAAAATTGTTTCCTACTGCATAAATTCTTTTTCCGATAACGTTATACAACAAATTTATTTGTAATGTACTTTTCTGATTATTGTAGTTTAAACCACCATTAATTACATAGGGTGACTGCCCTTGTAGCGGACGATTATCTGATTGATTAACAGCAATATCCTGATTCAATTTTACTCTACTATAAATAAAAGTACCGTTGAAAAGAAGGCTTAGTTTGTTGATGAATGGGTTACTTGAAATTTGCTCAAAAGATTTACGAACCTCCAATTCTATACCTGTACTATACGCAGATTGTGCATTGGCAAAGGAAACGTTCGGGTTGGCTGCACTCGTGAAAACTACTTCAATTGGCGTGGTAAAATCTTTATAAAATGCAGCAATACTTACAATTTCAGAAGGAGTTGGGTAGAATTCATACCTGAAATCGTAGTTATTCACATTAGCATTTTTCAATTCTGGATTACCCGTTACCACACGATTCAAGACGAAATCATAGAACGTAAATGGAGCAATTTCACGGAATTCAGGGCGATTCAAGGTCTTTCCGTAAGCTAATCTCAACAATGATTTTTCAGAAAAATTATAACTTAAATTTACTGAGGGAAGCAGGCTTGTCACACTTAAATTAGGATTAACTGGCAAACCATTTCTGTTATCAAACCCATTCAGTTTCTGAACATTATTCTCTACACGTAGCCCAGCGATAACATTAAACTTTTTCGTAAATGAATAATTTCCCGAAGCATAAACAGCCATTAAATTATTACTTGCCGAATAAGCGTCACTTTTATTGGTTTGCTCGTCAATCTTTACGCCGTTGGTTGTGTTGATATTTTGTGGAGAAAAAATCTGATCAATCGGAAGCGAACCTATATTGAACTGTGAACTATTTGCCTGTACATAACCCAAGTTACGAGCAGCAAAAGTTCTGTCTTTAGTTTCGTAATAAACACCTGCTTTCAACTCTAATTCTTTATTTGCATCTTCGGTAGCTCCCTTTTTTACGGTCAATTTTTGTGTGATATTCAATCCACCAGTTACAGCTTTTTCGTCTAATTGAATGTTGGTTCTGCCTAAGTTAAAAGTTTGAACAGCCCCTTGTGGAACTAACAATCTGCCATCTGAACTGTATCTAAATCTCTTGTAATCAGGTAGTTGGTTGAAAGATTTGTTGTAACCAAACACCCAATCAAGTTTAGTTTTTTCTTGATTAAAATAATGTTTTCCCAATAACTGACCTGTGTAAATACCTCGATAGTTTTGGTTGAAAGATTTAATCTCCCAGTTAGCTCCATTCTCGAAACCCAAACGGTCAATGTACTGAGCGTTACTTAGTTGATTGTATAAATTTTTGAACTCAATCGTATGATTTTCATTGATTTTTACCGCCCAGTTATGTAGAATTCCTACACGAATAGCAGTCGTATATTGCTCATCATTGAAGACCGAAAGCTCATCAGCTTTTCCAGTTCTTTCGATGGTCGAATACCCATAATCATTTTGAATCTTATTGAAATTTGTGCGTGAATTTGAGTAATTAATTGCTGTAACGTTACCGATTTTCACTTCTCCAAATTCCTTTTTGAAAGCCCCAGTAATTGCAAGACGTTGATCTGGCATCGCACTTGATTGTACGGGAGTCCAAGAGTTTTTTAATGACTGCCCAACTTGCTGTAATCTCTGTGGATTAGTTAAAGCGATATTTTTCAGTTCATCTGTACTGGGGAAATATTTTGGTAAATTACTGAATCCCTGATTGAACCCCGTCCAAGCTAAATTCCCAGATTGTGGCGTGAAGAAATCTTTACCCGTTGTACCATCACGGTAAGACGTTCCGTAGTCAATCGTCAAACTGTTTTGATCTGGAATGGTCTTCGTGAAGATTTTAACAACACCCCCCGCAAACTCGCCAGGTAATTCAGCAGCAGGAGATTTGAAGACCAAAATGCGGTCAATTTGATTAGAAGGAATAATATCGAATGAAAAAGAGCGAATGTCAGACTCCATACTTGGCGTAAAAGTATTGTTCAACATTACGGTATTGTAGCGTTCGTTCAAACCACGAATGTTGATGAATCTATCTCCAAAAATGGTAACACCAGGCACACGTTTTACAACTTCGGCAGCGTTACGGTCGAGCGTTTTTGTGATTTGAGCAGCAGAAATACCGCTCACGATTTGTTGAGCAGCTTTTATTTCAGAAATCACAGAAATTTCTGTGTTAGTTTGGCGAGTCCCTACCACCCGAACTTCATTTAATGTAGAACTTTCTTCCTCAATAACAACATTGACTTCTGTAACATTATCAGCGATAACTTTCACATTATCAATGAGTTTCGTTTTATAACCGACAAATGAAACCTTTAATTTGTACGTTCCCGCAGGTACTTTATTGAGTTGGAAAAACCCATTAATATCAGCGGCTGCCCCTTTTCCGAACCCCTCAATAAATACGATAGAACCTACTAAATCTTCCTTAGAAATAGCATCTTTAACCGTTCCCCGAATAGTTCCTGTTTGTGCAAAAGACGTAATTGTAGCAAGAAGAAATAATAATGTAATTTTCAAAACCTTCATATTGGCATTAAATTTAACTTTGTGATTTTTGATGTCACAAAATTAGACTTACAGTATTACCTCAATGTTAGGGATAAATAAAGGTTATGTAAAGGCTGTGTTAGGGAATTGTTAAGAGATTTTTCAATCCTCAAAAAGTATCTCCATTTTCAAACTACTTTGAATAAGATTACTTGCATAGTCATTATTCATGATGCCATAAGTAGTAATCATGGTAAGGAAAAGCGTCTTGTTAGTATTACTTTTTTGAAGAAATGCTCTTCGTTTATAATCTAATTCTTCCGCATATTTTTTGGTAATTATATACTCTTTATTTGAAAACTTTATCTCACAAATATTCATACATCGGTCAGCTCTATCAATAAGTAAATCTATCTGGCAACCTTTCTCTTCTGATTTAGAAACGTATCTCCATGCAGAATGTTCTGTATAAATTGCACCAATACCCAAGGCTTTTTTGATACTTTTTATATGTTTTTGACAAATATTTTCAAATGCAAAACCACTCCAACTTTTCCAAGAAGAAGTAGTGGATTTTTGTATCCAAGTTCCATCACCAGAGTCTTTACTTTGCTCAATAAATTTCAGGTAAAACAAGGAATACTCATCAGTAAGTTTGTAGATTACATCCTTTGAGTTTTTATCATAAGGTATATAGTTGGTGATGAATCCAGATTCCAATAATTCACCTAATAATTTTGAAATACTACCTCCAGAAGATAAACTGGCAGTCTTAATGATTTCTGTACGAGTAAGACCTTCATTTTTATTTGCTAAACTCCTAATAACATCAATATGCCTTTCGGGTTTTTCAAAAAGAGCGGGATATAAATATTGAAATTCATTCCTTAAAACCCCATCTTTTGAAAAACACATTCTATCAATATTTTGATCAAAACTCTGCCCCTTACGGATGTCTCTTAGGTAGTGTGGAATCCCACCCATTACCATGAAAAGTTGCAGAATTTGATATTTATCAAGATTTATAGACTGGCTTTTTAAATATAGTTCTGTTTCTTTCAAACTAAAAGGTTGTAATCTAATACGCTGTGTGACACGATTATGAAGCCCGCCTCTATTTCCAAGAATATTCTGAATCATCCATGAAGCCGCAGAACCACAAATCACCACAATGAGATTATCTCGTCTGGATGCCCAACTATTCCAGAAATGATCAAAAGCAGATAAAAACCCAGATTTCCGAGAATCTAACCAAGGAAACTCATCAATAAAAATTACTTGTTTCTTGTTGGAATTAATTGATTCTATGTAGATTTTCAGCAATTGAAATGCTTGAATCCAGTTATCAGGAACACCCACAGGAATAGATGATTGGGAGAAATTTGTTAAGGTAATAGCAAAATTTTCTAATTGTTCTTTAAACGAACCATCGAGAATTCCAGTAAGCTCAAATGTAAGATTTTCTTCAAAAAATGTTCTTATCAAAAAGGTTTTACCCACCCGTCTTCTTCCATAAATAGCTAATAACTCTGCTTGTTTTGATTCCAAGAGTTGATTCAAAATACCTTTTTCTGTTTCTCGCCCAATGATTTTCATGATTCTAATATTTTATAAGTAGCCAAAACTACTAAAAAATTATCACTTTTGGCTACTTATAAATTTTATAAATAGCCAAAAGAGATAATTTCCATCAAAAAAGCCCTTGCTTGTGGCAAAGGCTTTTTGAATATTGTTAATTCAAAACCATTTTCGGAAAACGGTACATTTGCGAATCATATACCATTAATTGGTCAATTTCTAATTCAAAATATTTGAACAATGGCGAGCGTCCGAGGTGTTTTCTAATATCACTTTTTGAAGCTCCATTCATTGTTATCCATCCTCTTCCTTGCTCTGCACTGATAGCGTAAGAATCTATTACTCCACTGATAATCAGTTCGTTAATGATAACTCTATGTTTAGGAACGAGTCCCATGAACTCTTCGTCAACACTAAAAAAAACACAAACTTGGTATTTATTCATACATTTATATTTAGCTGTTATGGTAGTTAATGAGTATAAAGTTAATGGAGTTTATGAGTAAGTCTTTAAATAACAAAGTTTAATCCAAAACCGTTTCTTTTATATGGTAACAGAAAAATAATCGACTGATTTTAAAGCCAATTGCCAAAAGCTATTTGCCTAAAGCCACTCAAATCACAGAATACCAATCTACTACTTCATCGGGTTTTACTTTTAGCACATTAGAAAGTACCAAAAGTACTAAAGTTCTGGATGCTAACCAACGGGGAAGGTTCGCAATTTGGGCAAAAGTTTCTACTGTAATTCTCTGATTATCAGCAAGGTATTGCATTAGTACCTTTTCTTTATCTCCGTATCTAAATTGGATTCCTTCTTCATTTTCTCGCCTCAGAATTTGCTTAACTTCTTTGCTCGCTTGGACAGAACGGTCTTGTACACGTACATAAGCCTTTCCATTTTCTTCGTTTTCGAGCCTCACAAAATGTGGTTTTTCACTACTTTTTGGTATTGTAAAAACCAAAACTTCTCGCTCGTCAACCACATGGATTCGTTCTAAATCGTACGAAATTGGTGGAAAACAATATTTTTCAAGGGCTTTCACGAGAACATATTCGTCTTCGTCAACAAATTTTAGTCCAGGAATACTTTTATCGTCCCCAACTCCTACCAATAATTTCCCTCCGTTTGTATTAGCAAAAGCCACAATTTCTCGAACAATTTTTTCAGGATGAGTTGCCTTTAATTTGAATTCGAGGCTACCGTTTTCGCCCTGCCTAACTAAATTGCGGAGAGATTTCAAATCCATATCCGAAGGATGGGATAAACTTTCGGACTTTTCGAGATACACTTCCAGACCGTTGTTCATGGTCATAGGGCTTTAAATTTGAAAAAATATCAACGATAACAGCTAAATTTAGCAGATTTTTATTAGAAAAACCTTGAAAAACAAAAAATATTTTCTATTACACTACTAATTCAATAGACTTTGTATATCTTTACGAATATTTTATGGTAAACGGTTCAAGGTGAACGGTAAAAGTTATGAACTGTTAAGATTAACTTTTAGAATATTGGAACAGACCGTTTACCGTTTACCAAAAATTTACTGTTTACCTTTTACCGAAATAAAACGATGAAAGAATTAATCTCAACATTAGAAAATTTATCGCTCGAAGACAGTTTAAAATTTATCTCCGAAAACTATAAAAATGTAGTTTTCTCTACTTCTTTTGGTCAGGAAGACCAAGTAATTTCCGATGCTATTTTTCGTAATGATTTGAACATCAGAGTATTTACCTTAGATACTGGTCGTTTGTTTCAAGAAAGTTACGAGTTGATGGATTCAACCAAAACAAAGTACAATAAACAATTTGAAACCTACTTTCCGAATACATCAAAGGTAGAAGCGTTAGTGAAAGAAAAAGGTTTCAACAGTTTTTATTTTTCTGTCGAAAACCGAAAAGAATGTTGTTTTATTCGTAAAATTGAACCCTTGAAACGAGCTTTGGCAGGGGCAGAAATCTGGATTACAGGTTTGCGTTCGGAACAATCGGAAAATCGTGCAGATATGAAAATTGTGGAATGGGACGAAGGCAATAAAGTCATAAAATTCAACCCATTAATTCATTGGACTTATGAGCAAGTGGCTGATTATCTGAAACTTAACCGTGTACCAGACAATCCACTTCACCGAAAAGGTTTTATTTCAATCGGTTGTCAGCCTTGTACACGTGCCATCCAAGAAGGCGAAAATCCAAGAGCTGGACGCTGGTGGTGGGAGGAGTCACAGAAGGAATGTGGGTTACATAGTTAGATTAATAAGTGATTTTTGAATGATAGAATGAGTGAATAATAGTAGGGTATAATTTCTGAACGTAAAAGTTTTAAGAATATGAGTAATATAATTTTAGAAAAAATAGATGCTGTACATTCTCCCTCTGGGGGCGGGGAGGCTGCTCCCAAACACGGATATTTCCCTCGTGAATTGGAAGACGAAGCCATTTACATCATGCGTGAAGTGGCGGCTCAGTTCGAGAAACCTGCCCTTCTTTTTTCGGGTGGAAAAGACTCTATAACCCTTGTCCGTTTGGCTCAGAAGGCATTTTACCCTGGGAAAATCCCTTTTCCATTGGTTCATGTCGATACGGGTCATAACTTCCCAGAAACCATTGAGTTCCGTGATTGGCTCGCCAAAGAAACAGGGGCAGAGTTGATTGTGCGTTATGTACAAGATTCTATCAATCAAGGAAAAGCGAAGGAAGAAACGGGCAAATATGCTTCGAGAAATGTGCTTCAAACGGTTACACTTTTAGATGCTATCGAGGAATTCAAATTCGATGCTTGTATTGGTGGAGCAAGACGTGACGAAGAAAAAGCTCGTGCCAAAGAACGTATTTTCTCAGTTCGTGATGACTTCGGTCAGTGGGATTCAAAACGTCAACGCCCTGAGCTTTTCGATATGTTGAATGGACGAATTGCTATTGGAGAAAATGTGCGTGTATTCCCAATTTCAAACTGGACTGAGTTAGACGTTTGGAATTATATCAAGGAAGAAAAAATGGCGATTCCTTCGATTTATTATTCGCATAAACGTCAAGTTATTGAACGTGATGGAATGTTATGGGCTGATTCTGAACACCTTAACAAAGATGCAGACGAAATTCCATTTGAAGCAACTGTACGTTTCAGAACTGTTGGCGACATGACTTGTACTGCCGCCGTAGCTTCGGAAGCGGTTGAATTAGATGATATTATAGGAGAAATTCTCTCGGCAGAAATCTCAGAACGTGGTGCCAGAATCGACGACAAACGCTCGGAAGCCGCCATGGAAAAACGTAAACAACAAGGGTATTTTTGATTATTTGTGAGTTAGTGAGTTGTGATTTAGTGATTATTTGAAAGGTCATTCATTTCATAGCTTAAAATCACAAATCACAACTTACTAAATCACAACTCATACTATGGACATTTTAAGAATTGCAACCGCAGGTTCTGTTGATGATGGCAAAAGCACATTAATCGGACGACTTTTATACGAAACAAAGTCAATTACCAAAGATAAAATTGAGGCTCTTGAATCTGCCTCAAAACGTAAGGGTCTGGATTTCCTCGACCTTTCACTCCTCACGGACGGACTCATCGCCGAACGAGAGCAAGGTATTACGATTGACGTAGCCAATATTTATTTTTCAACGCCACAACGCAAATACATCATTGCGGACACGCCTGGACATTTCGAGTACACCCGTAATATGGTTACTGGAGCATCCAATACAAAGGTTTCGATGATTTTGATTGATGCTCGAAATGGGGTATTGGAACAAACTTTCCGTCATTTTTTCATTGCTTCAATGCTTCGCATCCCGAAGGTGATTGTGTGCGTAAATAAAATGGATTTAGTGGGATATTCCGAGGAACGTTTCAATGCGATAAAGTCTGATATTCAGGCAATTGCGGATAAAGTTTCGTTTGCTGGACAAGAAGTTACTTTTATTCCGATGTCGTCATTATACGGTCAAAATCTTTCTATAAAATCAACAGAAATGACTTGGTTTTCGGGTTCGCCATTATTGGAAGAATTAGAAAATACTTCTTTTGACGAAATCAGCAAACCTGCCCGTTTTCCAGTTCAGTTTGTGGTGAGACCCAAAACTGAAGAATTCCACGATTATAGAGGTTATGCAGGAAAAATCGCTTCGGGGACATTTTCGGTAGGAGAGGAGATTACGGTTTTACCAACAGGACAAAGTTCAAAAATTGCGACGATTGAGAAATTCGGAACGCAATTACAAACCGCAGGAGCAAAAGAATCAGTCGTGATAACCTTGGAAACGGACGTGGACGTTTCTCGTGGAAATATGTTGGTAAAAGCCAGCAATCAACCCAACCAATTAAAAGAAATCACTGCCAGAATTTGCTGGATGGACTCTCAGGCATTGGTTTCGAGCAGAACTTATATTCTTCAACACGGTATTAATGACTCAAAAGCAAAGATTATTTCCTTGAATTCTAAGATAGATGTCGTGAACCAAGAAACGATTGAAAGTGGTGTTTCGGAGTTGAAATTGAATGAAATTGGTGAGATTACTTTGAAAACTGCCAAGCCAATTTTTGCTGATAAATACGAAGATAATCCTGCCAATGGAGCATTTATTTTGGTAGATGACCAGACAAATTCCACGGTTGGGGTTGGATTTGTTTTGTAGGGGGAAGGAACTATTTTACAACAAAAAAGCCTTCTGGATTAATTCGGAAGGCTTTTTTGTTGTGAATCTAATTTGTTTTTAGCAATTATAGCACTCAATTTTTCTTTCTCCTTTTGACTCAAAGGTTTGGATTGAATATACTCAATCTCGAATTTGGATGTTGTTTTCATT
>JAAFJL010000139.1 GCA_013298865.1 Cytophagales bacterium
CGCTTAGTTTGGAGGCAGGTTTTAAGGCTTGGTCTTGCAAACCCAGTATTTTCAGTTTTTCGTATGCTCTTTCTTCTATTTCTCCGTAAGAATATTTACCTAATCTCCGGGCAGGAACCATCACATTTTTGAGACATGAAAACTCTGGAAGTAAGTAATGAAACTGAAAAACAAAGCCGATATGTTCATTACGAATAGCGGCTAATTCGTCCGTTTTTTTGCCTGTAACTTTTTCACCTTTAATGAAAATATCTCCTTCATAAGCCGTGTCCATGGTGCTGAGACAGTACAAAAGCGTTGATTTTCCAGAACCACTTTTACCGACTAAGGTCAAAAATTCGCCTTCGTAAGCCTCAAAAGCCACGCTTTGAAGGGCTTGAAATTTTACGGGTTCGTAAAAATATTTTATCAAGCCCTCGGTCTTTAAAACTATATTATTGCTTTTCATTTTTTTTATTTAATACTTCGTCTATTTTGTGGTCACAGAGTAGCACAAAGAAATCCACAGAGTTTCGCAAAGTGAAAAGAATATTTTGTGAAACTCTGTGTAAAACTCTGTGATACTCTGTGTCCACAAAAGGCGAACCTTTTATTTTCTAAAAATTTCAACAGGGTCGGTTTTGGCAGCTTTTCTGGCTGGAAAATATCCTGCACAGAGAGTAATAAACATTCCTAAAAATCCACTTCGCAGGAATAAAGGCAACTCGTGTCGGATAGGAAAATACCCCACAGGACCGCCCATATACACTTTTGACATGATTGAAATAAGAATAGCACCCATAAGTAATCCGAGAGAAGTCCCAATGATTCCCATTAAAAAAGCCTCTGTTACAAATATTTTCACCACATCGCCACCTCTAAATCCTGTGGCTTTCAGAATGGCAATGTCGTTGATTTTTTGCATAATTGTCGAACTCAAAATATTATAAATCCCGAAGCCCGCCACAATCAAAATCGCCATCGAGATTGCACCCATCATGGATTCTCGGGTTTTATTACTACTCACCACATCGGCATTGCTGGTTTTCCAACCCTCAACGGTGTAGCTTGTGAGTTGTTGTAATTTTTCGACGTAAGGCTCCGTATTTTCTGCATCAGGTACGTTGATAAAAAGAGTCGTTACAAACGATGGTCCTTCTTTCATAAATTGCTGTGCTGTGCTGATATTTACATACGATTTGGAGTTGTCGTTCATGCTACTGCCCGTCGAAAAAATGCCCACGATTTTCAAAACTTTCACCACACCAAAAGAAGAGGTTACGGTGATGTTATCGTTCAATCCCAAATTCAATTTTTCTGAAATACCACTACCAATAATTATCCCGTTCAAATTACCCTGCAATGCCTCCGTTTTGCCTGCCACCATATATTTATTAGTGTTAAACATTTGGGCGTATTCAATCATATTTACGCCATTTCCCGAACCTTTTACTTGGGCTTTTCCACGGTTATAAAACGCATCAAAATTCACCTGAGCAATGGCATTCGTAACATAAGGCTGACTTTTTACGGTTGCCAAAAGGGCTTCGGGATTGATGATTTTCTTGGAGAGCGTCGTAATTTGGGGGTTAATAATGACCCTCAACGTATTGGTATCATCCGTTGGGAGAGAGAAAGGTTGGCTTATTTCGTCACTTTTGTAAATTTTTATATGAGCATTATTTTTGAAAACTTCGCCCGTGGAGAATTTAGAAAATCCAGAGTCGAGTGAGTTCATAAATAAATAAATACCAACCCCAATCGTTACGCCCAAAGCCGCCACGAAAGTTTGCTTTTTTCGTGTGAAAATATGCGTGAGGGCAATGTCTAAGTTTATGCTATTTTTCATAATTATTTCATCATTGCTCCCCCTACTTCTGAGGTAGCTACGTTATTTGCTGCAAGATTTTCTGTTATCAATACCGTTTTATCCGAAATTCCACTCAACACTTGCACCCAATTGCTACTGGCAAATTTTGTCGTTATTTTCACTTTTTCTTTTTGGTCTTTTATCTGAACAAATCCACCAAAATCCACATAATTTCGAGGAATCAGAAGGGCGTTTTTGTTAACTCCGACCACGATATTTGATTGCAATTGTGTCTTAACAATCGCAAAATCTAAGGGTTCGTTAAAGGTGAGTTTACAAACAAAAGACTGCGTAGCTTCGTCAAATGAGGGGTAAATCTCCGCAACAGTGGCTTTGTAAGCCTTTTCGTTATTAGTATTTAATTGTACCAAAGCCTCTTGCCCGATTTTGATTTTGCCAATATTACTTTCATCAATATTGACCTTTGCGTAGATGTTGGTAGGTTCGCCAATCAGGGCAATGGCTTCTCCACGGGTTACGTAGTCGCCAACTTGCTTGTATTTTTTGAAAACTTTTCCACCTTTCACGGCTCTGATTTGATTTTTAGTAACCGCAACGCTGTTTACTTCCTTCGCAACTTTATTACTCACCACTTGTTGATTGGCTTGCACTTTCAATTGCTTGTAATATTCCTGTGAGCTTTCATACATACTTTTTGAGTTTTTGTATTGTAATTCAGCATTTTCAAGGTCAATTTTTGCTACACTATTACTCTCCCAAAGTTTCTGATAGCGTTGAACTTGCACCAAATCTTGCTCCATTTTTTGCTTATTGATTTGGATAGAATGCTGGGCTTGCAACAAGACAGGGGCATTATTTTGAGCATTACTTTGAGCAATTTCAAATAATTCTTTTGAACTCCCTTGATTCAGTCCGCTCTCTTTGTTATCGACAACCGCCAAGATTTTTCCTGCACTCACGGAGTTGCCTTCCTCAAAATTTACTGCCGTCAAATACCCATCGGTTTGTGCTTTGAGGGTATAAGTATTCTTTGCCTCCAAGATTCCCGAAGCAAAAACGGTTTCGATAACGTCCTTTCTGATGGGCGTAGTTTCTTGGGTTTTCTTCCCGCAAGAAGCCAAAAGAAAGGCTGTGGCTATGATAAAAATATTTTTCATTTTATTTATTGATTATTTGTGCCACCAAGGCACTGGAACGCACAGTTGGAGACACTAAGTTTTTATTTTCCTTTTTGTGACTTAGCACAGTGTTAATTAAGTCCCTTCGACTTCCCGAAAGTTTTTTTCTACTTTCGGAAAGTTCTTCGAGTATTAACTTCCCGAAAGTAAAAAGAACTTTCGGGAAGTTAGCCTCATACGATAACCCCCTAATTCCCAAAACCTACCTCATTTTATTATTTATATCAATTTTGGCTTGTACCAATGAAATACTCACTTTGGATGAATTGAGGCTATAAATCGCATTGGTCAGTGCATTAAAACTATTCAAAACACGGTCAATACTGATTAAACCTTCGTTGTATAAATTTCTATTTTTGGTATAAGTTTCTTTCTGAATCTCTACGATTTCAGTATAATTTTTTGTTTGAGAGATGGCTTTTTCCCAATCAGTTTCTAATTGTCGGGTGGTTAAATCTGCCTTGATTTGAGCCTGTTCTGAGTTTTTGCGGGCTAAATCATAGTCATATTGAGCCTTAAATTTATTGCTCAACGTGTTGGCATTGGGCAGGGGTAAATTCACTCGTAAGCCTATGTAATTACTCGTAATCCACTTGCCACTTAAAATTGAAAAGTCGTTGTTGTACAAATTGAAGGCATTATTAAAAATCAACGAAGCCGTTGGAGCAAATGCCTTTTTTGTTTTTTGAATAGTGGTAAAAGCCGATAACTCTCTCAGACGATTACTTTCAATTAACAGATTATTGAGTTCAACTGCGGGGCGTTGCACATCCGAAATAGGGCTGTTCTTCTCCAAAATTTCGATGTTTTCACTTTCAGGAATATCACTTAAAATCTTTAGGGTTATATAATTTTGCTTAACCAAAAATTCAATCTGATGAATATTCTCCTTGATTATCAGGGAGTTAACTTTGCTGTCGTTCACATCTTGCTGTTTTGCGATGCCCTGTTTGTACTTGCGTTGAGCCAAAGCCAAAAGCGAATCAGCCACCGATAGATTCTGTTTGGTACTTTCCAATTGCGTGTTCAGTTGCACGATGTTGTAATATGCCGAAGCGATATTGTCGTGTAGATTTTTGCGATTGAGTTTATTATCACTTTCAGAAATCTGGATATTGATTTCGGCTAATTTATAGTTCTTCCAACCTTCCAAATTGAGCAATTTTATATCAATGTTCTGGGTAGAATTTGTATTGTACTGAACCCCAAATTGAACTTCTCGAAACTCACCTGGCTTACCCCCGAAAAGCTCACCTGGGATGATGTTTACAGGCAAACGAGTATTGTCCGTAAAGGTTGCCGAGACATTTACCATAGGGTCGGCAATTGCCAATTTTGAAGCCAAGAGGGTTTTCTTGGCTTGTAATAATCGGATGTCGTTGGCTTTTATCGAAATACTTTTTGTATCAGCATAAGCCAATAGAGATTCCAAATTTTCAAATTTTTGCTGAGCTTGAATATTTGCTAACTCGCTGATTATCAGAAATATTATTAAAAAAATCTTTTTCATTTTTCGTTAATTTACTTTGCTGAACAATAAGGTTTTGCTCATAAAAAACTTTTTGGCAACTGCCTTCAATTTTCCGTCGGAATCCAAACTGATGGTTACATTCATTTCTTTGGCGGTGTCCGTCGGCTTAATAATTCCCTTCAAACTTGCCGAACTTACTTCGTATTTGCATTTTTGGAAAACCAAATGTCCCACTTTTAACTTCTCTTCATTTGCCGTAACGACTTTGCCATAATACATTCCATCCTTAGCTAAATAAACTTCTATGATAGATTTTGAATTTTCTTCAAATGCCCATTTACCCAACATTTTGTCGGGATTTTGAGCCATTGATACAAACATGAGCATCAAAAAAGTGACTGTTAGCGTGATTGATTTCATTGGTTTTAATTGATTATCTTCTCAAATTTCATCAGTAAAATGGTAGTAAATAATATGTCATAACTTGAAATGGACATAATGCGTTTAAGCTGGACTTTTTATCCAATTTTGAATCTAAACATGAAGAAAAATTAAGAAAGTGGGCTAAATCTAAACGCCGAATGGAACAATTAGGAAGGAAGCAATCAATAATAAATTGATAGTAGTTTTTCAGAAATCATTACATCTGGCGGGATGAATTATGGTTGATTTTAGAGCAAATATCATGCCTGATAAATGAAGAAAGCCCCCGTAAATTAATACGGAGGCTCGTTTGTTTAGGGAATAAAAAACGACCAGAATTTATGTTTTAACTATAAATCACGTTAGAACCAGATTTACTTCACAGTCGTACTCAATTTCTGAACCGTATAAGCTGAAAAGTAGCCTAATGCACCGCCAGAGAGATTTGTAACTGGGTTCGTAGGCGTTGTGCCTCCGCCTGGTCCGTTGGCGTTTATTGAATTCAGCGAGAAGAAATAATCGTAGGCAGGTTTGTCCAAACAACGCATTTCTACTGTTACGTTATCGCCTAATTTTATATCAAAATCTCTACTAAAAATGGGTCTGGCATTGGGTTCTCCGTTGCCAATATTATCATTTCCAAGAATCAATGATTTGTCTGTTTCATTGTTTCTGGTCTGAATAAAACGGTAATTATTTCCCAAGGCAGGCGGGTCAATGAATTGTGGGAAAATATTGTAAGTGTCAGCCTTACTACCTGGGACTCTCACGATACTAACTGCTGCCCTTAAACCTGTCATTTTAACAGCAGTTGGCATGGTACTTTTTGCCGTAAAAGTTTGCCCCTCAGTTTTGATGGACAGCGAATAAGTTTTCCCCTCTTCGCCCTTTATTTTTTGAGTTTTGTACACACCTGAAGCCGTTTCTGTGAGTTTTTCGGTAACTCCCAGATTGTCCGTAATGATTACATCTGCCGCCTTTATTGGCGGAAAATTATTGGAATCACTAAAATTCACGGTCTTAGTAATTGTTACGATAGCGACCTGATTTTGAGGCAGTTCCGCTTCAATCACGTATTTTGAATTAGAAGAATTGAGGTCTAATTCGATTTCTTTTGTGCATGAAAGCCCCCCTAACCCCCAGAGGGGGAGTAATATAGAGAGCATTATCTTTTTGAAGTTCATTTTATTGAAATTTAAGGTTTTTATTTTTAGTCCCTTCCAAAATTCCCCCTCTGGGGGTTAGGGCGACCGACGCTTCGGGGCTTTAAAATTTAAAATTATAAGTTACACTTGGCACCCACCTGAACAGAGATGTTTGTTTGGCAACGGTCTTACTTGGGTCGGTTTTACTGTCTTCAAAAGTAATCGTATAGGCATTTTCTCTGCCGTAAAGGTTATAAATTGAGAAATTCCATGAGCTTTGAAACTTCCCTTTTCTTTGTTTTTCGTAAGTGGCACTCACATCCAATCGGTGATAGTCTGGCATACGATAGCCGTTTCTTTCGGTATAATAATAGGTTGTTTTGCCAGCTACGCTATATTTTCCACTCGGAAAAGTTACGGCACTACCTGTATTATACACGAAATTGCCTGATAATGACCATTTTGGAGAAAGCTGATAGATTCCAACAATCGAAATATCATGCGTGCGGTCTTGTTTGGCGGCGTACCAATTACCATCGTTAATGCCCTCAATTTGTCTTTCCGTGCGTGAAAGTGTGTAACTCAACCAACCCGTAAACTTGCCCGTTTTCTTTTTGAGGTACAATTCCAAACCATAAGCCCTGCCTTTTCCGTACAACAATTCACTTTCAACGTCTTTGGCAGTTTGAATATCCGCACCGTTTTTGTAGTCCACCTGATTCTGCATGGTTTTATAATACGTCTCGGCACTGAATTCGTATTTGTTATCCGCAAAATTTCTAAAATATCCCAAACTTACTTGGTCAGCAATTTCGGGTTTAATATTGTAGCTACTGCCTATCCATTGGTCAGTTGGGTTTGAACTTGTCGAGTTACTCAACAAATGGAGATTTTGGGTATTGCGAGCGTAACCAGTTTTGATACTACTTTGCTCGTTCAAAATGTAGTTGAAAGACAATCGAGGTTCGAGATTGAAGTAGGTTTCTCCAATTGCATTATCCGCTAACTTAACGCTGTCGGTTTTGATTCCTTTGTCGTAAATATTATAAGTTGTGCCTCCCAGAATACTCCAAGACGACAATCTAAGACCATAATCAATGCTTAGTTTAGGAGAAGCTGTGAAAGTGTTATTGAAATAAATGGCGTTTTCCCAAGACTTTCGCCCATCCTTTATTTGGCTTTTACTGGCATTGCTGTCACTTATCAAACTACCAGGAGTGATTGTATGACTGACTGTATTCAATCCAAATCGCCAAGAGTTTTTGGTATTTGGGAAATATTGAAATTCTTGTTTCAAATTCCAGTCTTTGATTTTAGATTGGTTTGTGAAGCTATTTTCACCGCCATTAATCTTAAATTCATAGCTATAATCACTGTAAATCAGGGAAGTGTTCGAGAACCATTTTGAATTAATGATGCTATTCCATCTAACAGTTCCCGTTTTGTTTCCCCAATCAATTCCAACGGCACTTCCAAAACCTAATTGATCTCTTCCAAAGTATCCCGATACAAAAATTCTGTTATTATCATTAATCCTATAATTGGCTTTGGCATTGAGGTCATAGAAATACAAACTATTGTCTTTGAAATCGTCCGTTGCCTTCAAAAATAAATCTACATAAGTTCTTCTTCCAGAAATCATAAAAGACGATTTTTCTTGCTGAATCGGACCTTCAATACTCAAACGACTGCTAATCAATCCGATACCGCCAGAGGTCTGAAATTCTTTGTCATTTCCTTCACGCATACGTACATCCAAGACCGAAGAAAGTCTCCCTCCGTACTGTGAAGGGCTATTTCCCTTGATAATCGTTGCGTCTTTGATGGCATCACTGTTGAAGGTACTGAAAAAACCCAAGAGGTGAGACGCATTATAAACGGGGGCTTCGTCCAATAAAATCAGGTTTTGGTCAGACCCACCTCCACGTACATAAAAGCCGCTATTCCCCTCTCCTGCTGATTTAATTCCAGGCAATAATTGAAGGGTTTTCAGTACATCTTTTTCACCAAAAATTACGGGTAATTTGGCTATTTCTTTAATATCCATCTTGTCTGAACCCATGATAGTTTTGGTGATGTTATTATCCTCTTTGGTAGCTTTCACGACTACCTCTTCCAAGACCTTACCACTTTCCAAAGCCCAGTCAATTTTTTGGTTTTTATCTAAATTGACGGTCTTAGTCATCTCGCTATAACCCACAAAATTTGCCCGTAGTGTATAAGTCCCTTTGGGCAAAGTGATAGAGTAAAAACCGTACTCGTTGGCTGATTTGCCCGTATTCGGGATTTCCTTTACCATGATGGTTGCTCCGATTAATTCTTCGCCCGAAGCCTTATCTCTCAAAGTCCCGCTAATTGTAAATTTGTCTTGTGCAGAGAGTGTCAAGCTCAAAAAAAGCATACACAATAAAGTAAGTTTGAATTTTGTCATTTTTGAATCACGTTTAATTTTGATTCAAAATTCTGAAAGAATCATTTTTTATGAAATGAAGTAATTAATGGAATGGACAAAATGGCGTTGAAGTGGACAGTGGGAAATGTAAGTATTCGCCAACCATTTCAAAAAGAAGTGACTTTGAGTTTTCCGACAATAATTTATTCGTCGAAGGGAAGGCGGGGATTAAGCACAATTTTGCGATTGAAGCATCCTTAATGGCTTTACGATTGATAAGAAACTATCGATTGGCACGAAAGAATGTGGAGTGAAATGTATTTTCTAAAACATCTAATTTCTGCGAAAGTAAATGCCTTTTTTAGTCGAAATTATAGGCAAAACTGTGTTATCTTTAATAGACAAATATAC
The DNA here is from genome assembly GCA_013298865.1 of Cytophagales bacterium. Lineage (GTDB taxonomy): Bacteria > Bacteroidota > Bacteroidia > Cytophagales > Spirosomataceae > JAAFJL01. Next base: position 8,831 of record JAAFJL010000139.1, read on the forward strand.
TATCCATAAATTAGTAACTTAGTACCAAAATTTATATACTAAACAGCTTCATTAAATACGACCAATACATTCATGCTTCAAAATCCATATTTATTACAAAATCCAGATGAGATAGAGACTCCTTCTTTGGTGGTTTTGCCTCAAATTGTTCGAGAGAATATTAAATTGGCACTTAATATTATTGGGGAAAACGTATTGAGACCCCATGTAAAAACTTTTAAGACAAAAGAAGTTGCTCAACTTCTCATTGATGTAGGTGTAAGTCAATTCAAATGTGCAACAATTGCAGAGGCTGAGATGCTGGCTATGGTTAATGCCAAAGATATTTTGTTGGCATGTCAACCAGCTGGGAAAAATATTGATAGGCTTAAAAAACTCATTGAAACTTATCCCGATTCATCTTTTAGCTGTTTGGTTGATAATGAAGCAACAGTTTTGGCTCTGGGGCAAATATTCAAAGAGAACCCGTTAAATATTTATATTGATTTGAATGTAGGGATGAATCGAACTGGCGTGTTGCCTGAAAATTCCGAAATTTTACTTGATTTGATAAAAAGTACCACTGGCGTAATGCTCAAAGGTATTCACGCATACGAAGGACATATTCATGCGATTGATTTTGATAAAAGAAAAGAATTAGCAGATACAGTTTTTTTTGTATCTGATGCCATTAGATGTAAAGTAGAAACAATTTTACAAAAGAAATTAGAATTAGTGATTGGGGGTACGCCAACTTTTCCCATTTTTGCCAATAAAAATAGGGTTACTTGCAGCCCTGGAACTTTTGTTTTTTGGGATTCTGGATACAGTAAATATACTGATTTACCTTTCAAAGTTGCCACTTGCTTATTAACCAGAGTAATATCAATTATTGATAATCAATTTCTATGTCTTGATTTAGGGCATAAAGCAGTAGCGTCCGAAAATTCTTTGGATAAACGTCTCACTTTTTTATCAGAAGAATCTATTGAGTTGATAAGCCACAGCGAAGAACATCTGGTGATAAAAGTACATGATACTTCAAACTATAAAATTGGTCAAGTTCTATACGCAATCCCTTACCATATATGTCCTACGGTGGCATTGCACAACGAGATTCAAGTAATTGAAAATCAAATAGTTGTAGGTCATTGGACGGTAGTTGCCAGGAATAGAACAATAACTATTTAAGTAGTCTATTAGAAGAATATGAAAGCCATTGAAATTAATTTGATGAAAGATACTAACCAATCATTCATCTTTTACCATGAAAAAAATCCATTCTCTCGGTGGCATTATCATCCTGAATTTGAATTGGTCTTAATCCATAAAGGTTCGGGTAAAAGAATGGTTGGTGACCATATTGATCATTTTGAAGATGGTGATTTGGTTTTTCTTGGGTCTAATTTACCTCACGAATGGCTTTGTGATGAGAAGTATTTTGATAAAGAAAATGGCTTTCAGGGAGAGGGGATAGTGATTCAATTTTTAGAGGATTTTTTAGGGGATAAATTTTTTAGTATTCCCGAAAATTTGAAATTAAGAAAAGTTTTGGACGACTCCACTCAGGGTTGCTACATCATGGGCGAAACCAAAGAGAGAATTAGCCTTATCATGTTGAAAATGATTACGTTATCTCCTGATGATAGGCTTTATAGTTTGTTTGAAATTTTTAAAATTATCTCTAAAACTCATGAATATCAATTATTAGCAAGCCCCAACTTTACAAGCACTTTTCAAGCCGAGAAAAGCAATACCATGAAAAAGGTTATTGAGTATATTATGCAGAATTTTCAGAAAAAAATTTCAATGAAAGATGTACTTGATTTGGTGAATATGTCAAGCACAACGTTCTCTGTGTTATTCAAAAAAACCTACAATATGACCTTTTCAGAGTATCTTTTGAAAGCAAGAATCGGATATGCTTGTAGTTTATTGACTGATAATAATAGAAGTATCTCCCAAATTTCTTTTGATGCAGGGTTTGATAATCTTTCAAATTTTAATCGTTTGTTTAAAAAAACGAAAAATTTAACTCCAAAAGAATACAGAAAAATGGCGTTTGAAAGTGAAAAATATGATAAATTTTATGAAGACTAAGACCAAGTTTTACGAATAATTCTGAGCCAGTTTTTATGAAAAATATTTTCTAAATCTGATTGATTGTAGCCTCTTTTTGTGAGGATATGCTCAAATTTGGCAACATCTGCAATTGTATCCAAGTCATAAGGTGATTGTTCCGTCCCGAAAAGTCCGTCTAAATCTGTTCCAAAACCTATGTGATTTGAATTACCCGCCAATTGACAAATATGGTCGAAATGATTGACTAACTTTTCCAGATTTATACCCAATTGCTTCGGATTATCACCAAATTGATAGTTCTCATACAACATCCAAGCATCTAATGCCCCACCAATTACGCCTCCTCTTTCAATGATTAATTTCAATTGTTCATCACTAAATTGACGTTCGCCGTTGATGATGGCACGGCAATTTTGATGGCTCGCCCAAACGGTGCCACTAAACAAATCCATAGCTTCAAAAAAGCCTTTATCGGTTAAGTGAGTGGCATCCAAAATGATGTTTAGCTTATCCATTTCAGTCAATAAATCTCTACCGATTTTTGTTAAACCGCTTCCATCGCTGTGCGTTCCTGCGGCGTAACGTCCTGGTCCAAAATGAGCAGGACCTATGGCTCTGAGTCCATTTTCGTAATATTTTTCAAGAAAATTAAAATCAATAATTGAATCTGCCCCTTCCAAACTCAGGATATAACCCACTGGTTTTGAATCATTTGGAATAGAATCGTCTTGCCATAAACTCAGATGATTTTCTAAGGTTTGAAGGTTGTTGATTTGTACCATCTCGCCTTTATATTCCATCGTTTTGTACCAAGCCAATTGTGCTTGTCCGAAGGCGTAGGCTTGTTCTGGCGAATGCCAACCTGGTAGATTTAGGGAAGCGATGGGTTTTCCCCCCGCAGAAAAACGAGAAATTATTGTGGCAACGACCAAACCCAAATTTCCTTTTCGTAATTCTGGCAAAGAAACTGTTCCGTTTCCTCGGTCTTGGGCATCTTTTAATTCCAGAAAAATCTCTCTTTCTCTAATTTCGTGAGCTGGTTTTGTCAAGTCACGGTTGTAACTGATTGCGTTTGTGGCAAGGTCAAGATGAGCGTCGATAGTGAACATTTTTTCGGATTATTGGTTGTTTGACAATTTTTGTGGTCACGGAGTATCGCAGAGTTTTTCACAGAGTCACACGAAGACAATACTCTTTTAACTCTGTGTTATACTTTGTGCGACTTTGTGTCCACAAAAACTGTCGGAGAACAGGATTATTTAATTTTTGTACCTTTTACAATTTTATTATTGAAGGTGTCAGTTATAAAAATATCGCCATTGGAAGCAACTACAATAGATTGAGGGTCAGCAAAAGCCGCTTTATTCCCGATGCCATCCTGACTTTTTTCGATAAGATATTGCCCCCCAATGGTCGTTACGTTTCCCTTCGTATCAATCATTCTAATTAAATCTGCCTCGGTATCAGCTACAAAAATAGTTCCGTCATTTGCCACAGAAATCCCGACGGGTTTATTGAAAATAGCTTCTTTCAGTTTTCCATCTTTGTGTCCGTTTTTGCCTTGCATACCTGCAAAAGTTGTTACATTTCCATCTGGTTTGATTTTCCTGATTACGCTATTTCCTTGTTCCGAACTGTCGTAAATCGCATCTACTACGAATAAATTATCACTTTTATCAATGGCAATCCCAATTGGCATATTGAAACGGGCTTTCTTGCCTTGTCCATCAGCATACCCTTTTTTTGTTCCAACTCCTGCAAAAGTTGTCACATTTCCTTTTGTGTCAATTTTTCTTATGGTAAAATTATACGTATCGGCAACGAATAAATTTCCTTTACTATCCACCACAACTCCCTCTGGTTGAGAGAATTGAGCATTTTTGCCAACACCATCTTTAACGCCAAATTTACCTTTTTCACCAGCAACAGTACTCACAATTCCTTTATTATCAATTTTGCGAATAAGATGACTTTTCATATCGCAAAAAAAGATATTTCCCTTTTTATCTACGGCAATTCCGTGTGGTCTATCAATCAATGATTTAGAAGCAATACCATCAGCAAAACCAGTTTTTAAAGGTTGCCCTGCCAAAACGGAGACTTTACCTTTTGAATCAATTTTTCTGATAATACTCGACAGGTATTCTGTAATGTAAAGATTCCCTTTATCATCCACTGTGATTCCTTCTGGTGTACGAAAGAGGGCTTTACTTCTGTCACCATCCAAAAATCCATCAACCGAACCTGCGTAGGTCTCGAATTTATACTTATCCTGACCATTTGTGATTGATTGGAAAAGTATTATTGAAAAAAATATTAATGTCAATTTTTTCATTTTTTGCTTAGTCTTTTTTCTATCAAATCTATCGGATATTTTGAAGACAATCTACTAATTTCAAAGGCAAATTCTTCGTAGGCTTTTTCCCATTCTTTTGCTTCTTCGGGCGTATAGTCATAAAAGCCTTTCCCGTTCAAAATGCCCTTTCCGCCATTCTCAGCTATATTTTCAATCAGTTTTGGGACAGTGGTTTGATTGCTTAGGGTTGGGAATAAATCTTTCATTACCGTATAATACGCTGGTAGCCCCGTGATGTCCATGTACCTAAAAAGACCACAAAAAGGCATCCAATGTCCGCCGTCATTTCTACAAGTTCTGTCAACGTCTTCTACGGTTGCATAACCATTTTCAACCAAAAAGAAGGCTTCACGATACATAGCGTACATGATTCTGTTGGTAATAAATCCTCGAATATCTTTGCGAACTAAGGTAGGTTCTTTGCCCCATTTCGTTGCCATTTCGTACAAATATTCAGCAATTTTTATATCAGTTTCTGAGCTACAAATGATTTCAAGGAACTTGGTTGTGTAAGACGGTTCTGCCCAGTGCATTCCTAAAAAACGATTTGGATATTTTACAAAATCTTTTAAAACCGTGATGGGAATAGCAGAAGTATTGGTCGTGAGAATGGCATTTACATCAATATGATTTTCAATTTGAGCGTAAACCTGTTTCTTGATTTCAAGGTTTTCGGTAACACATTCCATGACAATTTCACAATTTTTCAAATCACTGTAATTGTCTGAAATTATCAATCTGGAAAGGTTTTCATCAAGTGTGAATTTAGAAAAACCATGGTCATTAGCAGACTGTAAATTATGCTGAATTTTATGATGAGCATTTTCCAAATCAGAGGCGATTGGAGCTAAGGCAATAACTTTATTACCAGCCACTAAAAGTGCCGTAATAATGCTACAACCCATTAAACCGAGTCCAATAACCCCAACTTCTGTGATATTTTCTTGATGTTTTGTCATTATAAAAATGTGTTTTTGAGGTTAAATTTTAAGACTATATTGGTTCTCCGACAGTTTTTGTGGACACAGAGTCGCACAAAGTTTCACAGAGTTAAAAGAGTAATTTCTTCGTGTAACTCTGTGAAAAACTTAGAGAAACTCTGTGACCACAAAATTTGTCAGAGAACCATTATATTTTGTGGGAATTCATAAATTTACCAT
>JAAFJL010000014.1 GCA_013298865.1 Cytophagales bacterium
TTCTGCTGATGCTTTAAAGAGTGTCCAGAATCCGCTTTTACCTAAAAATTCTCCACTTTTGGGCAAGGCAAAGGCTGTGATTTATATTCATACGGCTGGGGCTCCGTCTCAGTTAGAAATGTTTGACTACAAGCCCGAACTCCAAAAAATGGATGGTTTACCATGTCCACAATCGTTTCTGGAAGGAAAGAAATTTGCTTTTATCAGGGGTACGCCTAATATGTTGGGTGGACAGGCAACTTTTACTCAGAGTGGAAAAAGTGGAGCTTGGATTGCAGATACACTGCCTCATTTACAGACAGTTGCAGATGAAATTTCATTCCTGAAAGCCATGCACACAGACCAATTCAACCACGCACCTGCACAGCTATTGATGCACACAGGCTCGCCACGGTTGGGTCGTCCTGCGATGGGGGCATGGGTTACGTATGGGCTTGGTTCAGAAAATCAGAATTTGCCAGGCTATGTAGTGTTGGCTTCAGGCGGTCAAAACCCAGATGCTGGAAAATCTGCTTGGGGAAGTGGTTTTTTGCCTTCGGTTTATCAGGGCGTTCAGTGTCGGTCTGAGGGCGACCCCGTTCTCTACATCACTGACCCCGAAGGCATGAGCAGAGATTTGCGTAAACGTTCGATTGAAGCAATTAATCAAATTAACCAAAAACAATACGAAGAATTCCACGACCCTGAGACACTCGCAAGGATTTCTCAGTACGAGATGGCTTTCAAAATGCAAACTTCTGTCCCCGAAGTAATGGACATTAAAAACGAGCCAAAGTATATTCATGAAATGTATGGTACAGAATTGGGTAAAGAAAGTTTTGCCAATAACTGCCTATTAGCCAGAAAGTTAGTAGAAAATGGCGTACGCTTTGTGCAACTTTTTGACTGGGGTTGGGACTTTCACGGAAACGTAAAAGATAATTCCTTAGATTTTGCCTTGGCTTACAAATGCAAGCAAACAGACCAAGCCACTGCCGCTTTGTTAAATGATTTAAAACAGCGTGGTATGTTAGAAAATACACTCGTGGTTTGGGGCGGAGAGTTTGGTAGAACACCTATGCAGGAAAATCGTGAAGGCAAATTGTTGTCCTATAAAGGTCGTGACCACCATACGGAGGCATTTACCATTTGGATGGCAGGCGGTGGGATTCGGCAGGGATATACACACGGTGAAACTGACCCGATTGGCTACGCTGGAATTTCGGGCAGAACATCTACCTACGACTTACAGGCAACGATTTTGCACACTTTGGGCTTTGATCATGAGAAATTTACTTATCCGTTTCAAGGAAGAAATTTTAGACTGACAGACGTACATGGGAAGGTAATAAATGAGGTTTTGGGGTGATTTCTCGATGTGGAGTGCCGCCCAGCTCGATTTTCGTTTTTCGATGTTTGTTAAAAAAACCGCAAGGTCACAAAGACGGAAATTAGATTTGATAACTTTTCAAAAAAGTTATCAAATCTTCAAAAACTTGCGTCCTTGCGGTAAACAGATTTAAAATTCAAAAAAACTAAATAATATGAAAAAAATCTTACTCTCAATTGCCTTTTTAGTTACTTCATTATTAGCCTTTTCACAGGCTACTTATACCCCAACTCCTGAAAATTTGAAGGCTCGTGAAGAGTTTGAACAAGCACGTTTCGGGATGTTTATTCACTGGGGTGTATCCAGTATTTTGGGCGATGGCGAGTGGGTAATGCAAATGAGAAATATTCCCGTAAAAGATTATACAAAACTCCAAAAAATCTTTAATCCCATTGATTTTAATGCCAAAACTTGGGTAGGAATTGCCAAAAATGCAGGCATGAAATACATCACGCTAATCACTCGGCATCATGATGGTTTCAGTAATTTCGACACAAAACAGTCGGATTGGAATGTCATGAAAACACCCTTCAAACGTGACATTGTGAAGGAATTAGCCGATGAATGTCATCTTCAAGGAATTAAAATCTGTTTTTACTATTCGCTATTAGACTGGTACAGAAGCGATTACCCTTATGAGCTTGGACGAACAGGAAAAGGTACAGGACGTACTGAAAAAAGTGATTATGCCAGTTATTTAAAATTCATGAAAGCTCAGATTACTGAACTTTTAACAAATTATGGTGAAGTTTCTACCATTTGGTTTGATGGTTTTTGGGATCAAAAAGATAATGACCATGACAAAAACAGTAAGTCGAGATTAGATTGGAAAATGGATGAAATTTATACGCTAATTCATAAATTACAACCTCGTTGTTTGGTCGGGAATAATCACCATGAAACACCTTTAGTTGGAGAAGATTTTCAGATGTTCGAGAAGGATTTACCAGGCGGAAATTCAACAGGTTTTGGTGGGGCAGAAATCTCAAAATTACCCATGGAAACCTGCGAGACCATCAGCGACGCTTGGGGATTCAATATCAATGACCGTAAGTATAAATCAACCAAAGAATTGGTAGATTATTTAGTAAAAGCCTCTGGTTTTGGGGCAAACTTTTTGTTGAATGTTGGTCCAATGCCCAATGGCGAAATCCAACCCGAATTTGTAGATAGATTAGCAGAAATGGGGACTTGGCTAAAGGTTTACGGAGAAACAATTTATGGAACAAAAGGCGGATTCATTCGTCCACAAAATTGGGGAGCAGTCACAGAAAAAGGGAATAAAATATACCTTCATTTGCTGAAATATTCGGATGATAAATTTATGTTAAAAATCCCTCAGAACGTGAAATCTGCTAAGTTTTTCAAAGGAAAAAATCCTGTAAAATTCCAAAAATTAGACAATGATTTCTACGTTTTTGATGTGGCATCAATGGATAAAAAAGAAATGGATAATGTAATTGAATTAGAAAGGTGAAAATCACAAAAGGGAAAGTATTAAGTACCAAGAAATTGTTGCAATATTTTCGGCAATTCTATGGGTCTGTAAAATTTTGTAATTTGCTTTAGATTAAATAAAATGGAAGCCCATTCGTCGATACAATCTTAATACTTAGGACTTGATACTTAATACTCAAAATACTAATCATGAACGAACACAATTCAAGAAGAAACTTTCTGATAACCAGTGGATTAGCCATTGGTGGAGGAATCCTGTCTCAGAATGTTTTAGCAAAAAACCAAAAAATGGAAGACATTATTATTGGACATAATTCACATAAATATCGGGTAAAAACTGGTTGGGGAATATTAGATGCTGGCAAAAATCCTGTGAACGATTGCCATGAAATGGTAGAAGACGCCAAAGGGCGGTTGATTATGTGTACCAACGAAACCAAAAATAATATCTTGATTTATGATAAATCTGGAAAGTTATTGGAAACTTGGGGAACAACTTTCCCTGGGGCTCACGGACTCACGATTGCTAACGAAGGAGCAGAACAGTTCCTTTATATTTGTGACAATGCTCGCCACCAAGTCATTAAAACTGACTTGAAAGGGCGTGAAATCATGAAGTTAGAATATCCCAAAGAGACGGGGGGGTATGATGCTCCCAATCAATTTGTTCCCACAGAAACTGCCATAAATCCTATGAATGGAGATATTTATGTAACAGATGGTTACGGAGCAAATTATGTGACTCAGTATGATGCCAAAGGGAAATACATCCGTCATTGGGGCGGAAGAACTGCTGATGGAAGCTATGCTGATGATAAATTCAATTGCTGTCATGGAGTTTTGGTTGACACTCGTGACAAGAAGAATCCAACACTTTTGATAACTGACCGTGGGCATCAATGCCTGAAAAGGTTCACGCTGGACGGCAAATTTTTGGCAGTTTATCGTTACCCAGGAACATTTATTTGTCGCCCAGTTTTGCATGGCGAAAATATTTTTGCAGCAGCATACAGAAGTGGAGATGCCTCTTGGTTGAATTCTGGCTATATTCAAGTATTAGATAAAGACATGAAAGTGATTTCCACGCCAGGTGGTTCAGAACCTGTTTATAAAGATGGTAAGCTCGTTCGCCAATATAAAGATGACCCAAATAATGTTTTCATGCACCCGCATGACGTATATGTGGACTCAGACGAAAACGTGTACATTCCGCAGTGGAATTCTAAAAAAACTTATCCAGTGAAATTGGAAAGAGTAGTCTAATTTGGAAAATTTTTAATTTGAAAATTTGGAAATGTTAGTAGTGCATTTCTAAGTTTTCAAATTACATTTTCAAATTTTCAAATCATCAAATTTTCAAATTAATACATGATTTTTTTACAAACTCAAGCCCCGTCAGACTGGGCAATGTTTTTTGGGCATTTTCATCCCGTGGTGGTTCACCTTCCCATAGGAATGTTAGTAATTGCCCTTATTCTTGAAATTATTTCTCGTAAAAAAGGTTTAGAGAACCTTCAACCTGCTATTACCCCAATACTTTTTTGGGGCATGATTTCAGCCTTGATTTCGTGTTTGTTCGGATGGTTGCTTTCTCAGTCAGGAGAATATAATGAGGATACACTTTTCTGGCATCAATGGATGGGTATTGGTGTTGCAATGGTCTCCTTAGCGGCTTGGTACATGAAGAAAAATTGGGCTACCGACCAGACGTTAAAGAAAGCCTTCATGCCAAGTATGTACGCTCTTGCGGCTTTGCTAACAGGCACTGGGCATTTGGGCGGAAACATGACCCACGGCGAAGACTATCTATACACTTATACACCCGAACCTTTCCGTAGTATTGCAGGTCTGCCTCCACGTACGACTGGAAAAAGTGCAACCAAGAAAATTGACAATATCAACGAAGCCCTTGTGTATCAGGATTTGGTTGCCCCAGTGATGGAACAAAAGTGTTGGTCTTGCCACAATGCCAATAAAATCAAAGGTCAGTTACGAATGGATAAACCTGAATTATTGGCAAAAGGAGGAGAGCATGGAGCAATTTTCAAAGCAAATGACCCTACAAATTCTGAAATGTTGAAGCGAGTACTACTCGACCCGAATGATGAACACCATATGCCTCCAAAAGGCAAAGTACCAATGACCGAACAAGAAATTGCTTTGGTGCATTGGTGGATTCAGAACGGGGCGAAATTTGATACAAAAGTTGCTCAAAACAAGCAGGATGATAAAATTAAGCCGATTTTGGCTGCCTTAGCTGGCGGTACATTGGTAGGAACAGTGGCGACAGGAGGAGGAGAAACGATTTCGCCAATTTTCAATGAAAAAGTATCGGCTGCCTCAGAAAAAGACATCAAGAAATTATCAGATTTGAACGTAATCGTGATGCCAGTTTCAAAAGATCAGAATTATTTAGATGTGAATTTTATCAATGCCAGAAACTTGGATGATTCAAAAATTAGTTTAGTGTCTAATCTTTCAGAGCAAATCGTTTGGTTAAAGTTAGGTAGTACAAAAGTTACTGACAAATCGCTTTCGGATATTTCAAAACTAAAAAATCTGACTCGTTTAAACTTGGAACATACCGTAGTTTCTGATGCTGGAATTGCCCAATTGAAAGACATGAAATTCTTGGAATACCTTAATCTTTTCGATACTAAAATTACTGATGCAGGATTGAAAGAATTAGCAAAGTTACCCGCCATTAAAAAGATTTATTGTTGGCAAACGAAAGTGACAAAGCAAGGTGTAGAAGCATTGAAAAAAATCAATCCTAAAATCGAAATTGATACAGGTTGGCAAGACAAAATGCCCACTACGGACACTACAAAGACTTTGGTTGCCAAAGAAATAGCGAAGTAATTACCTTTTAAAAAGTCCTATCACTAAACTGATAGGGCTTTTTTGTTTCTTCACGGAATATGATTTACTTTGTGTAAAGCAAAACAGGATATGAATATTACGAAATTACAATTTAAGAATTTTAAACGTTTTTCAGATGTAACGATAGATAACGTGCCAGAAACCAGTAAGTTAGTTCTTTTGATTGGTGCAAATGGTTCAGGAAAGTCATCTTTATTTGATGGTTTTAATTATCTTCAAACTCGAACAAATCAAAGTCATAGAAATGAGGAAGTCATAGAATATTATCAAAAAGGAAGTTCAAAAGGAGAAATCTTTATTGATACTCCCAACGAGAAAATCCATCATGTATTGGGGAGTAAAACCATTGGAGATAATCTGAATAATCTAAAACTTTTTGGAAGAAGTAGCATTCGTATCGTTCCAACTTTGGGAAATAAAGGTAACCCTTACGAAATAGAAGATGATACAGACCGACCTAAAAAATTCATCGACAATGATACCCGTTTTGTAAACGATGTGTATTCTTACATCAAGCAAATAGATGATGCTCTCAGAGAACCCGTTTTTAGCGGAAAGACAGCTGATACCTTACAAATCTTCCATAGTTTTATAGACCCCCTGAATAAATCTCTTGCTCAAATCTTCAAGAATGATAAATTAGCGATTCAAATGGTGGAATTTGCGAGTTCTACCCCAGAAGTTCCTGCTAAACTAATTTTCCAAAAAGGGAGTTCAAAAATCAATTATGACTTATTAAGCCACGGTGAAAAACAAGTCGTAGTTTTATTATTGAATTTCATTGTTCGTAAATCCCATTACCAAGATTCCATCATTTATATTGATGAAATGGATTGTCATTTGAATACTTCACTGCAATATAATCTGCTTGAAGAAATTGTAAATAACTGGATTCCAGATAATTCCCAATTATGGACAGCCTCTCACGCATTAGGATTTATAGATTTTGCTCGGAAGTCAGACCAAGCCAGTATTGTTGATTTTGATTCGTTGGATTTTGATTACCCTCAAATCCTTTTACCAGAACCCAAAGAAAATTTGGAGGTTTACGAAATAGCAATTCCAAGTAATATTTTATTTGAATTATTGTCGAATAAAAAATTGGTGGTTTGTGAAAATCAGAATGATAAATATTTTAATTTACTCAATCTGCAAGATACAATCTTTGTTGGTGTGCGAGATTCCCGTGATGTATTCTTACATATTAAACGAGAAAAACGGTATCGTTCAATCCGAGACAGAGATTTTCTTTCTGATAGTGAAATTGTCAGGATTGCTGAAAAATATCCTAATCATCGAATTTTGAAATATTATGATTTTGAAAACTATCTTTATCATCCAGATAATTTATTGGAAATCAGTCCGTTAGGGTTCGGCAAGGCTGAGTATTTGACTGAGATTCTGAGACAAAAAAATGACAGAATTTATTCAATTTTGCCAGTTTTAGGAACATCCCGCCAAAATTATGAAGAGTTTAAGACAGACGAGACTTTAAGAGACAAAAACCTTGATAGTATCATTGAGGATTTAAGAAGCGATGATTTTGAACGTTTTTATAAATTCTTTGATATGAAATCTCAGTTCAATCGAAAGTATTTAGAGAAGTTTAGTCTCAGCAAAGAAAAATTAGTATCAACACAATGGTTTAAATCTCAAATTAATGCTCTTTTAGTCGAGTAAATAATTCAATTCCTTACCAAATTCATGAAATCAATCTTTCTAAAAATATCATTTTTCTTTTTGCTTACACCTTTTTATTCAACTGCTCAAGAATTGGTTACGGTTGGGCTTAGTGGAGGTTTTTCGATGTTTCCATCAACTGTAAATGCTGTTGGGACAAATCCTGGTCTTGGCTTTTGTTTGAGATACTTTTCGAGTCCCCGATTTTCAATGGGATTCTCTTTTCGTAAGACTTTTACCCAATTCAAAGGTACAGATTATAAGGTATCAGGCAGGTTTTCACCTCTAACACTTTCGATGGAATATTATCCCTTGAAAGGTAAATTTTCGCCGTATATTGGGACAGATTTGGGCTTGCAATTTTCTGCTTTAGATTTGACCTATAATCTCAAACAAGAAAGTTACGATATTCCTTCCTACTTTTTTTCCCCGAAATTGGGTTTAAAATACCAGTTCGACAAACGTTGGATGATTGTCGGTGAGGTAATTCCAAACTTTATCAAATTTCCGAATGATGACCCTGTTTTCTTAGATACAGATTTAATGAGTAAAACAAACTTTAGATACCCAACTAAATTTACTAATATCCAAGCAACAATACTTTTTGTGATTGAATAGATTTTGTGCAATGAGTGATTGAAAGAATGAATGATTGAGTGATTGAGTGAATAATAGGGGAGAGTAAATTTACAACAAAAAAGAGGCTCAGATTCCGTAGAATTGAGCCTCTTTTTTATATGAATGTTAATGAAGTGAAATTATTTTAGAGCCATCAGCACAATACTAATGCTAAGTAACAAAGTTCCAAAAACCAAAAACACACCTGGCTGCAAACCTGGAATATTGTTTGAACCTAACACAGAATCTTCTGGATTTTCTTCATTATAACGTACAGGAATCTCGTCACCAATATGGACATCTTGCGTTCCTTTATTTGCCTCAGTAACAAACTGTTTTCCGTTGGCTTGGAAAGTCACAATTGGGAAGTACATCGGAAACATCCCTGAGTGGTCGTGGCGTTCAAATCTTTTGTAATAATCAACCACTTTTCCTTGTGTAACTTGCGAGTGTGTAAGCCAAGCTCTGCGTTTCTGAAAAATGATAATTCCAGCAATGAGAAGTCCACAAGATAAAGCCAAGAAAACAACATTTACCGCAGGAGGTAAGCCCGCAACAACACCTGTTCCTCTGCCTGAAATTAAAAATATGGATGTTAAAAAATGTGTCATTGACTTGGGTTACGCTAATAATTTTCTTCTTAAATAATGGCTAAATCATTTGTATTAATTCAAAATAAGTAAAAATAAAACTGATAATCAAGCACTTGAAAACACGCCCGTAAATCACTATACGTTTGAAAACTAAGTAGTTATTACTACGAAAAGTACATTTTTTTATAGAAATGTTTATTCTTAAACATGATTGTTCAGAAAAACACACTTTTTTTGACTTAGGGGATTATTTTCAATCCTATTTCCTGAAAAAATATTTTTTTGCTTTTTTAAAACGACTATTTTCAATGTATTTCTTTGAAATTTAACGCATTTTCCAGAAAAAGAGATTTTTTCAAATTTATCCGTTTCATAATTGAGTAGTAACACTTAAAAAAATGTAATTTCATGAAAAATACCCTCTAAAATTGTAATTTTATGCCCAAACACTATTTTTATAATTATGCAAAAATATTTTCTCTTTTTACTCTTTTCATTGACTTGTTTCATTCTAAATGCCCAAGTTGAAACTCCTGACTCCACTAAAAAAACAACAGTATCTCCCACTGCTGCCGCCGATTCTGCTGATGACGAAGACGACGAAATGCCGTCCACCGAAGAGCGAGAAAAATTGCCAGAATGGTACTATACAATTGCCTTGGATGGCGTCTATAACACTGGAAATGTGAACAGAGAACTTGTGGCTCTGAGGCTTTCATTGAATCATGAAAGGGAAAAATCTATTTGGGGGTTCTTTAGTTCACCCAAATTTCAATACGGAAGAAATAATGATTTATTGCAAGAAAGAGAACTGTTTTTTGATATGAATAATACTTTTTTCTACTCACAATCGGATGTTTACGGGCTTTTATTTGGTTCGGCAGAACAGAGTAATCTGAGAAAAATCAACTCCAGATGGATTGCTGGGGTTGGCGTTGGATACAAAATTTCGGGGGGAAAACGAAACCCCAAAGCTCGCCTAAAAGTGAGTATAAGTAATGCTATTTTGAAAGAAGTAACTGACTTTTATACTCGTGAAGACCGCAATGTTTGGCGTAGTTCTACTCGTATAAAAATTAAAGCAGAAATTATTAAAGACAAACTGAGTTTTAGCAATACAACTTTTATTCAACCGTCTTTGAATAGCTCTTACTTGCGATGGAATGCTTTTTCACAGGTAATTTTGAAAGTAGGAAAACACATTTCTTTTACGACTGCCTTAGAAAATAGCTTTGAAAATATCAATGTCGAGGGCGTAAAAAATACTCAGGTCAACGCTACGGTGGGCTTGGTATTTAGTCAGGCAAATTGATTCTGAGCGTTTTCCTCATTAAGCTGATAACGAACGACTTAGGAACGGGTAAATTCTATTATTTATACGGAAGACATTGCTAACCGTGGAACGGTTGAGGTTTAATTTCACCTAAATAAGTTTATGTCTCAACCGTACCACGGATTCCCGTATGAATCATAGATGAACCAAAATTATTTGTAACGAAGTTCGCCCAAATGAAACTCTAATTTTCTATATGATTTGTTAATTTGGCTATCAAATTATCCCGTAGGGATTTACTATTGGTAGAAAAAAACAATAAGTTTACATTTTCATGCCGTAGGTATGATATTGTGTCATACCTACGGCATAAAAATCAGCTTAACCAATTTTTCTACCGATATATAATCCCGATGGGATTTTGCAACATGACAATCTATTAATGTCGTTATCAACTAAAACTTCTATGAAAAAAATACTTGTCTTTATTGGGGTTTTCTGTGCTGGAATTTCTGTTTTTGCCCAAAAGTCACAAGACTTTACGCTGAAAAATATGGACTTGCCCAATTCTCCAGCTTTTACGTTGATGGATGTCGCTCCATCTGTAATTGAACGCCCAAAATCTACCAAAGCATTCGGATTGGGCATTCTGAATTCTGCCATTTCCAACAATGGAATTCCGCAAAATTATGCCATAGAAGTTACGCCATTTTGGTTGGTGAAATCCCCCAAAATGAATGCCTTGAAATTCTGGGGTCTGAATCGTACGCCAGAAGCCCAAAACAAGAATAATATTTTCGGAAATGTACGCCAAACTTCGGTATCTTTTGCATGGCTAAACACGCCAGCTTCAACGAAAGATACTTCTCAGAAATCTAAACAATTGGTCGCTTGGGGTTTAAAAGTCCCTTTAATTCAGGTCAGGAAGAAAGCGGATTTGAATGAGCTTTGGAACAATTATATCGACGTATTGAATTCTTTGAAAGACAAGCAAAAAGTGTTGGATTCGCTGTTTCAGAAATTAATAGATGGTGATACGCTTGGTTACCGAAAAGACACGGCTGCATTTTGGAAAGGAATCAAAAAAGCACCTGCTGCTACCCAGAAAATCCAAAATCTGTTAGCTCAAAAACCTCTTTTTGCCGTGGATTTTGCGATTGCACAGAGTATTACTTTCGACAATTCTTCGTTTTCATCGAACCGTTTGGGAAGGTTTGGTTCATGGCTAACGGCTTGTTACGCCAATCCACTCAACAAAGATGATAGCCCCAATTATTTGAATATCTATGCAACGAGTCGCTATTTATTAGATAATTCCGTGATGAATAAAGATAAAAAATTTGTCCAACAAAGTTTGTTTGATTTAGGGGCAAAAGTTGAGTTTGAATTCAATAATTTCTCATTTTCTTTGGAATATCTTAATCGTAATAATCTGGCAGACAGCAATTTAAGTACAGAAAGAACTTCTGGGCTGATTTCTTACAAAATCAATGAAAACGTAGCCATTTCTGGTACAATTGGGAAGAATTTTGGCAAAGAAAACAATCTGATTTCTTTTCTTGGAATTAATTGGGGGTTAAGTAAGGGCGAGCAAACAAAGGTGCAGTAGGGGAGAGTTTCAAGAAAAAAGCTCCACTAATAGCAGAGCTTTTTACAATATTAACCATTTTTATAATTCTATATTGAGTTACAAAGATACAAAAAAACAGGAATTTTCTATCCATGAAATTTTCTGTATTTTTTCCTTGTTATGAACATTAAGAACTGGAATCAATAATCGAAAACATCAAAAATATGAACTTTAAATTATTAGGAAAAAGCGGGTTAAGAGTGTCGGAAGTGTGTTTGGGAACAATGACTTTCGGGACGGAATGGGGTTGGGGAGCGGATTACGAAACTTCAAAATCAGTCTTTGAGGCATACTCCAACGCAGGAGGAAATTTCATAGATACCGCCAATCGCTATACGGAAGGGACTTCTGAAAAAATGTGCGGAGAATTTATTGCCTCAGATCGTGACCATTTTGTTTTGGCAACTAAATATTCACTTTTTGATAGAAAAGGTGATCCTAATTTCTCTGGAAATCATCGTAAAAATATGATTCGCTCTGTCAATGAATCTTTGAAAAGACTCAACACCGACTACATTGACCTTCTGTGGGTACACGCTTGGGACGGTACAACGCCAGTTGAGGAATTAATGCGTGGTTTGGACGATTTGGTATCTTCTGGAAAAGTCAACTATATCGGGATTTCTGATACGCCTGCTTGGGTGGTGTCACAGGCAAATACCCTTGCAGATTTGCGTGGATGGCATCGTTTCGTGGGTTTACAGATTGAATATTCTTTGATTCAGCGTACTCCAGAAAGGGATTTACTGCCTATGGCAAAGGCTTTGGATATTGCCATTACTCCTTGGGCACCATTGGCTGGTGGGGCATTGTCAGGTAAATATTTGAAAGGAGAAAAAGGGCGTGTTCCCGAAAATAGCATCAGAAATAATGAGCGTTCACAGAAAATTGCTCGTGAAGTTGTTGCCATTGCCGAGGAACTGGGCGTAACTCCATCACAAGTAGCAATGAATTGGACTCGTCAGCAAAATCAAGTAGTTATTCCGATTGTCGGGGCGAGAACTTTAGCACAAATAGAAGATTCTTTAGGTTGCGTAAATTTCAAAATTCCTCAAGAAGCCATGGACAGGTTAGACGAAGTAAGCAAGGTAGAAATGGGATTTCCGCATGATTTCTTGGCATCAGACGGTGTAAGAAAAGTAATATCTGGCGAAACTTGGGAAATGATTGATAATCATAGGAAGTTGTAGTTGAAAATGTAGAAAGTTTTGCCTCAATAGGAGATTTGACAACTTTTGAAAAAGTTGTCAAATCTTACTCTGCATCTTTAATTCTCATTTGTTTTTTACACAATATTCAATTTCATCTCGGTAAATATAGAGAATTTCTTCAATGTCTGTCGGGGTGATTTCTGCTTCTTGAAACGGTGCTGGGAACTCTTCAATTAACAAAGATTTTTTACCTTCTAAATCTCCCAGTAGTTGTTCTGCCCCTTTGCGTGTACCGCTATGAAGGTATATTTTTTCAGGAAATAGCTTCAAAAAATTGCCAATTCTGAAAGCCGTATCGAAGACCGTTAACTCTCCAATATTTTCAGAATTTGCTTTATCTACAATACTAAAAACATCATCAAAATTTGTTGATTTTTTCAAATCCTCCTCCAAAATTGCTAATTTTTCTGCCCAATTGTTCAACGCTGTTCGTCCAACTCTTCTTTGATGAAAATGCGTTTTATTATTCCCGTCAACCGCCTTAGCCGCAACCTGAATAGCATCTGTCAAACTCTCTTGTTCAACACAAAAAGCAAGATGTTGGTCGGGTTCTCTTTGTCCATACATTTTGTATCGACTAATAATTCTTTCCAATTTAGGAATATTGTAAACTCTCATAAGGCATTGATTTTGAGTGATTTATAAAGAAATTTATCCCATAGCGGTACAAATTTCTATCAAAAATCCGTCTATATCACGGATATAAGCTACGGTTTGTCCCCAAGGTTTTTGCTTAGGTTCTTCGGTAATTGTTGCCCCTGCATTTAGGGCTTTTTCGATTGTTTCGGTTACATTGTCTGTTATCAAGCCTACTTCAATTCCGAAAGGTTGATTAGCCAAAATACTCTCTAAAAAACCACTTTTTAAATTTGAATCTGCCAATTCTTTCGAGGCAAATGACAGTGTGGTTTCGCCTGTGTTTAACTCGCCATAATCGTTGTCTGGCGTGATGAATTTTCTTTCAAAACCAAAGGCATTTTCGTAAAATTCAATTGATTTTGTTACGTCTGAAACGTATAAGATTGTATATCCGAATTTGACCATTTGCTTGTTTATTATAGTTTATGAATGGACAAAATTACTTCAACCCAAACACCTGTGCATTGTCATTGTTTTTGGCTAAAACTATTAGTTCTTTTCCGCCCGCAGATTTAACTTTTTGCATTTTCCTGACTTGTCCTTTTACAAAAAAACCTGAGTTTTTTGGCAATACAGGTTTGAAATTTCCTTTGCCTGTTCCTTCTAAAACCAAACCAAAATTGGCGTCGTATCTTCCTACTTCGGGCAGTACGTCATAGAAATTTCCTGCTAATAAAATATCTAATTTCCCATCTTTATTGTAGTCCATCGTTTCTATTCCGTAAATAGGCGAATATTGAGCTTCGATTGGTAATGTTTTCAAAGTAAATTTAAAATTACCATCATTGATTAAAATCGAAGTATTATTATTGGTCGCTTTTCTGGTTATGGCAGATGATAATTGTTCACTGCTAAAAACCTCATCAATGGCTTTACCTGCATATTCTGCAAACTTCAAAAACTTCACTTTTATACTCGGTACAGCTTTCTGGAGGTCATGTTTTAGCACCATTGGGTAAGTTTTTCCGTCTTCGGTGTAGCAGGTAATTACTTGTTCGAGTGTTCCATTTTTGTCTGCATCAAAGGCGTACATTTCTGCTGGTTGGGTTTCTGTGGCTTTCAGTTTTGCATTTTGTCCGAGATTCCCTACAATAAAATCCATGTCACCGTCAGCATCTACATCGGCTGGTTTTATGCAATTCCACCAACCTTCAGAGTTGGCAATTGGGGCTTGTGCCGTCAAAGTTCTCCCTTTTTCATTTTTAAAAACTCTGATTGCCGACCAATCTCCCACAACAACCAAATCATCGTATCCGTCCTTGTCAATATCCGTCCAAGTGGCGTCTGTAACCATACCCAAAGATTCAATTTCTGGCATATATCTTTTCGAGAAATTCTTGAAAAACCCTGTCCCATCATTGGTCAAAAGATAACTTTGTGGAGAAATTCCGTACTTTCCAGAAATCATTCTGCTACCTACGAATAAATCTAAATCTCCATCTTTATCAAAATCAGAAGCCGTAACTGTCGAACCATTATCATACATTTGGGGCAATCTAAAATCCATTGAAAAATTCCCTTTACCATCATTCAAAAACAGTAAGTCTTTCAATTCCAGTGCATTAGGTTCAAACTCATTGCTCCCTGTTACCACAAAAAGGTCTAAATCTTTATCTCCATCTGCATCAAAGAAAATCGCATCGGTATCTTCTGTTGTTGAGGCATCCATGAAAGCTAACTGATTAGAAGCAACAAATTTTCCATTTTTCTGAATAAATAACTTCTTCTGCTTACCAGTCGCACCGCCAAAGAAAATATCCTCTTGCCCGTCTCCGTTTACATCGCCAACTGCCATGGCAGGTCCTTGGGTAGATAACATTTGCTTCAGCAAAGCATCCCGATTATAATCCACAAAGAAACTTTCTTCGTGCTTATACGCAAGCGAATTTGCCGTAATATCGGTGAATTTTGCCTCTGCTTTTGGAACACTTTGAATAAATTTCTGATTCGCCGCCGCATAATCTAACTGTAATGTCTGATTGGCTTTTACACCTTTCAAAACTTGTTTTTTATCATCTTGCCAAATCACCGAGAGGGAATCTATCGCAGGATTTTCACCCAAACCAAATACCAAAACCAAATCTGATGATGACTGAAAACCACGGTTGGGCATTTGTTGTAAATACTGCATTTCTCCTTTTTGGTGAACATAAACTTTCGCTCCAATTCCATTCTGATTGTTGCCCGTTCCTTTGAGTTTTACTCGCAAAAAATTACTTTTATTTTTTTCTACCGAACGATTTCTGAACACACCCAATGGCGAATTATTGTTGTTCACAATCAAATCAATATCACCGTCATTGTCCAAATCGCCATAAGCAGAACCATTTGAAAAACTTGGTTTTCCTAAACCCAAATCGAAGGCTTTGTTATTGAATTTCAGGTTACCTTCATTCAAAAAAGCATAGTTTGGAACGGGCTTCGTATCTATTTTATCAACAAACTCTTTATAGTCAAACTTCTGAGCCTCAATGACTTTCTGCATCGTATTAGCATCTCCCAAAAAAGCCACATAGTCTTGATCTGTCAAATCTTTTACGATACCATTCGCCACAAAAACATCTTTCTTACCGTCATTATTCATGTCAAAAATCAAAGCCCCCCAACTCCAATCTGTTGCATGAACACCCGCCAATCTGGCAACTTCACTAAACGTACCGTCTCCATTATTGAGGTGCAAATTATTCTGCATATACTGGTACCAATAATCCTTTTCGAGCTTAAATTTGAACAAATCATAGCCTTCATATTGGGATGTCAATTTCAAACGAACATCATTCGCAGGCAACATATCCGTCACGAAAATATCAAGGTTTCCATCATTGTTAATATCCGCAATATCTGCCCCCATAGATGCCGCCGAAATATGTTGCATTTGCTCTTCGAGTACCTCCTTGAATGTCCCATTTTTTTGGTTAACATACAGATAATCACGCTCATAGAAGTCGTTAGAAATATAAATATCCAACCAATTATCATTGTTCACATCCCCAATCGTGATTCCCAAACCGAAGCCTATCAAGCTCCCAAAAATTCCAGCTTCCTGCGAAACATCTGTAAAATGTGGCGTTCCACCCTTTTGAGATAAAGGGCTATCATTCCTAAACAATTTATCACCGCCTAACTTGTCCCTTTCATTTCTGAAATTCTGATAATTCAAGCGACCAATATCCGTAAAACTGTTATTAAGTAAGTACATATCCAAGTCACCATCACGGTCATAATCGAAAAAGGCAGCGTGTGTGCTAAATGCCTCTGCATCCTGTAAACTCGCTTCTGCCGCTTTTTCGGTAAAAGTCATGTTGCCATTATTGATGTACAGTTCGTTGGCTCTGTCTTTCTTATCTGCCTGCTTTTCGCTCGAACGATTTCCAGAATTACACACATAAATATCTACAAATCCATCGCCATTCACGTCCGCAAAAGTTACGCCTGTACTCCAAGAATGCTTCCCTTTTACCCCTGCTTTTTCAGAAATGTCTTCAAACTCAAAATTTCCTTTGTTCAGGTAGAGTTTATTATCTTCAAAATTAGAAGTCACAAAAACGTCGGAAAGTCCATCGTTATTAATGTCCCCAATTGCTACACCACCACCATTATAAAAATTTCTATAATTGAAAATATTAAAGCCCTTCTCTTCTTTCAATTGGTTTACAAAATCAATGTGCGTAACATCAGCAGACATTTCCTCGAATAAGGGGTCTGAGGGCGTTTCAGAGTTACTGCATGAAAATAAAATAATTGTCAGAAAAAGTATGTATGAAAACTTTTGCATTGAAATTTTTGGTTAGTTTTTATTGATGCGAATAAGGAATTTGATTTTTTAAGGATTCAAACACCCTACACGATAGTCGTATACTTGCGTCTGTCCATCACAAACGCCAAAGATGATTGATTTTCCAATTTTCTTAATGTCTTTTACATCACCTTTTACATTAAATTGTGAGGCAAATTGAGGAATGTAATGATATTGTAGTGGAACATCATCTCCTCTTAAATAACATCCAGAATTGGCATCCATTTTACCAATTCTCATTCTAAATTTTGAATTATTACCTGCTAACAATATGTTGGGGTTTTTCTTTGTTGGAATTATCAAAATAGCATGAACTGGAGCAAATTGTGCTTGTATTGGCAATGGTTTTTTGATGAATTTTTTGCCAGTATTCTCCAAAACAATACTTCTGGTTTCTGTAATTTGAAGTGTTTTTGCACCTGCTAAATCGTCCGAAGAAAATAAATCTTCCATCGTCACTTCTGCATAAGATTTAAAATCTGTAAACTTCTTTTTCAGTGAAACTACTTGTTCTAAAGCCTCATCTCGCCCATAAGCTGGATAGTTTTTTCCCTGAATATAATAACTCATGTAGGGGTCAATGGTCTCATTTTTATCGAAATCTCCGTACAACAAACTAATCGGTTCTTGCTCAGAAGCATTCATTTGATGATTTTGCCCAATATTGCCCAACACAAAATCTGTATCTCCGTCCAAATCTAAATCAGCCCCTTCAACGGTATTCCACCAACCAGTCGAGTTTTCGATTTGTTCAATATTAGCCATATTGAATCCTTTTTTGCTATTTTTCAAAATCGTAATTGGCATCCATTCGCCTACCAAAATCAAATCCATCAATTTATCTTTATCAACATCATCAACTGCCGCATCACTCACCAAGCCAATACTTCCCAAACTTTGCTTTGAAAACTTACCTTTCCCATCATTTATCAACACAAAACTTTCATCAGATAAGGGGAATTTTCCAGGGGTCACAGTTCCACCAACAAATAAATCTATGTCTCCATCATTTTCTACATCAAATGCTTTCACACATGAACCATTGGCAGTTTCTGCTGGCAAAGATGCTTCATTTTTTGTAAAATTTCCCTTCCCGTCGTTCAAATATAACCGGTCATGTTGCCAAGAATCATTTGCCAACAAACCATAATCTCCACTAACAACGTATAAATCTAAGTCTTTATCTCCGTCCGCATCGAAAAAGGTAGCATCACGGTCTTCAAAAGTTTTTTCTAAATCAAATTTTGGCTGAGGTTTTGGCGTAAAATTGCCAGCTTTATTTTGCAGAAATATCATCCCAGATTGTTCTCTTGCACCTCCACAATAAATATCTTCCAGACCATCAGCATTTACATCACCCACTGCCATTCTCGCTCCTGAATATGAGTAATGTTGAGGTAGCAAAACTTGCCTATCAAAATCATTGAGAGGGTTTTCTGTATGGGTGAAATTAAGGGCATCCTGTATTTGATTAATTGGAGGTGTTTGGTCAGGGAACATAGGTATCTCCTTTTCCTTACAAGTCTCACGTTTTGCATAGTCCATTAGTAAACGCTTTGTCATTGAGCCGTTCCCACAATAGTTACTTTTAAAATTTTCTTTCCCACCCCATTGCACACTAACTGAATGAACTACACTCGAATCAATTCCTACTAAAATATCTTGAGACACAGAAGATTGAAAACCTCTACTACTCTGATTTTCAAACGCTTGCTGTCTTTCTTTACCATTCACTACCGAATTTACTTGTACTTTTACCCCAATTCCAAACGGATTCTGAGGCGAACCTTTTATCTTGATTTTTAAATATTGTTTAGGTTGAGTTTCTTGTAAATTATTTTTATAAATCTTCGCAGTTTCGTTGATATTATTTGTGATAATTTCTAAATCTCCGTCATTATCCAAATCCGCATAAACTGCTCCATTGGCAACAGTTGGCTCTTCAAATCCCCAGTCGGTTGACTTATCAGCAAAGGTTAAATCATGATTATTTTTAAAAATGTATTGATGTGTTTTTGAGGAAGGCATCTGTTTAAGAAGCTCTAAAAAGCTCTTCTTCGCCTGTCCGTTGGCTACTTTAGACTGCTCATCGCTATAATATTTCACAAAATCAGCATCGGTGTAGTCTCTTCCCAATCCATTACTCACAAACAAATCTTTGAACCCATCATTGTCAAAATCCGCAAAAAGACCTGCCCATGACCAATCCGTATGAGAGACTCCCGCAATCTGCCCAATCTCAGAAAAAGTATTATTTCCATTATTCAGTTGGAGCATATTTCTCATATTTTGATGATGAAAATCATTGTCCAACTCAGCCTGATAGGTGTTCCAATTATCAGGAAATATTAATTTCTTTTGTCTAAAATTATCTTCTGGCAACATATCCAACGTGAAAATATCTTGCAAACCATCATTGTTGAAATCCGCAATATCCACTCCCATTGCAAAGCGAGAAATATGCCCAGTTTGTTCTTTTATTGAATTTTTGAATTTCCCATTTCCTTGATTAATGTACAAATAATCTTCCTCCACGTAATCATTCGTCACGTAAATATCAGGCAAATTATCATTATTGACATCAGCAACTGAAACACCCAAACCAAAGCTCATTGCATTGCCAGAAATCCCAGCTTCTTCCGAGACATCTGTAAAATGAGGATTAGTCATGGAATTATTCTCAGACTTAATTTCTCCTGTTGAGGCTATGGGACTCGGTTTGCTATTATTCATAAACAATTTATCTCCCGCAAATTCATCTCTTTCATTTCGTACAACGGCTGCCTCTTTCCGTTGATAACCCCGTAAATTATGATTGAGCAAATACATATCTAAATCTCCATCACCGTCATAATCCAACCAAGCTGCCTGTGTAGAATATCCCATATCTGCCAGACCATATTCTTCTGCTTTTTCAGAGAAAGTCAAGTTATGATTATTGATGAAAAGCTGATTTTTTCTTTGTGCTGGTTGCTTATTTCCAGAATAACATACATAAATATCCAACCAACCATCTGCATTTACATCTATTACACTAACGCCTGTTTTCCAATCACCTTTTCGTCCTGATACACCAGCTTTTGTAGTAATTTTTTCAAATCTCAAATCTCCTTTATTCAAAAACAGTTCATTATCTACCTGATTTCCAGTGAAATACAAATCAATCAATCCATCATTATTGAAATCTCCAGAAGCAACTCCGCCACCATTATAAAAATATTCATAAGCCAAAATATTATCGGTTTCGGTTTCAGTTAATAGATTCATAAAATCAACTTTTGAATCCTCAGCAGAAAGTGTTGAAAAGAGTTTTTGTTCTTTTTTACAAGAAGAAAAGACCATGGCAATTAAAATAAGAGAATATATTTTCTGCATTAGGAAATCAGTAAAGGGAATTTGAAAATTTATGTACAAGTAAAATTACACAAACAGAATAATTTAGACTCAGCCCAAATATAACTTAGAGATATTGAGGATTAGAGAAAAGGCAAAATATTAACCCTATTCCTCTAAGTTTATAGTTTTACAGGTTACTTTTAGACTATCCTTTAACAATTTAAAAATTAACAAATCTCATAGTAAAAAACAAAGAGAGAGCAGGTTAGACCTGCCCTCTCTTTTATTGTATTAACAAAATCTAAGAATTAATATCCTGGGTTTTGCTTCAAGTTTGGATTCGCATCAATACGTGATTGTGGAATTGGGAACAATGAACGGAATGCCGCAGTGTTCTTCATGAATTGAGTTGGCTTATTAAATACACCAAAACGAACCATATCCTGACGTCTCCATGACTCACCACCCATTTCACGACCTCTTTCTTTTAGGAAATTCTCTTCTGTTACATCAGCAACAGTCCAAGCCTTCACACCTGCACGAGCTCTAACTGGGTTAATGTCTAATAAAGCACCAGCTTTGTCACCCAAACGCATTTTAGCTTCGGCACGCATCAAGTGAACGTCAGCTAAACGGAACATAGCCCAGTCATTATCTTGGTCATTTGAAGTGTTATTCTTCTGGATTTCATACTTTGCCCAACGAGCACCAGCTCCTTGATACTCAGGGTCAGAAGATGTCATTTCATCCTTCTTGAAATCAGGTAAGAAAATCAATGGATTGTTTGAATCATCAACCAATATCTTTCCATCAGCAGCATATTGCTGACCAGCCAATAACATACTCTTACGTACGTCACCACTTTCAAATGAATTATAAAACTCAGAAGTTGTACAGAAACCATTCCAAGGCTGACCAGCCAAGTTATAAGTTTTCTGACTTGCATAGTGCAATGTACGCATCTGAATATTCATACCACCAGCTTTATTGCGATCGAAAGGTAATGCCCAGATATTCTCGTTTGAACCTTCGTTTTTAGCAAAGAAGTTAGCAAAGAAGTTACCTTCCAAAGTAAATAATTTAGTGTCAATTACTTTAGTTGCTGCATCAATTGTTTTCTGCCATTCAGGAGCTCCTTTGTAAACACCTGCATTCAAATACAACTTAGCTAAAATAGTATTCGCAGTTGCTTGAGTAATACGACCATAAGCCTTACCAGCTGGCAATTTAGATAATACATCTGATAATTCTTTCTCAATAAAAGCATAAACATCAGCTCTTGGCTTTTGCCCTGCATTTGCATCAGTAATCGACGTTGAAACAGGAACATTTCCGAATGTATCACACAACAAGAAGTAATAAAATGCACGTATTGCTCTTAATTCTGCAACGGCAGATTCGTTTGAACTTACTTGTGGAATCAATTGATTAATTAAACCAATATTTCCATAACACATTCCCCATAAACCATTGATTGGTCCGTGCAGAGGAGTCCATGTATGGCGGTTATAGTTCAACCAATCACCACCATCGTACCAATCTTTTCCACGAGTAGGGACTAACATCAAATCTGATGTAGCTTCCATATTGTGAAAATTCCAAGCATAATCACGAAGTCCACCATAAGCAGGTCCGAGTGCTGCTGCTACTTGTGCATCGTTTTTCAAAAATTGGTCTGCTGGGATAACGTTGTAAACGGTCTCTGTCAAATCTGTACAAGACTGTAAACCTGTTGTCGCCAAAGCACCCGCAAAAATTAGATACTTAATTGTCTTTTTCATTTGAATATTTTTTATCTTTTACTTTTTGTAAAAAACTGTTGTTATTGTATCGAACGGAGTGTTCAAAAAAAAGGTTGTCTTTTTCTAAAGAAATTTTCAACTTTTTTTATTATTTAATAGACTATCTAAACCAAAATTAGAAAAGATAGTCTATTAATGTCTCCTTAAATTAGAATGACAAGTTGATTCCCACATTGAAACCTCTTGTTTTGTAATAGAACTGACGAGTATCAATACCTGGTGTTTGTCCAGCTAAAGTTAACTCTGGGTCAATTCCTTTGTATTTAGTGATTACAAACAAGTTAGTACCAGACACATAAACTCTTGCTCTGCTCAAAATACCACTTTTCACAGGAATTGTATAACCCAATGTAAAGTTGTCCATACGTACAAAATCACCTGACTCTACAAAGTAATCATAAGAGTTTGTTCTGTCTGATTTTACTGGTGATTGTGCCGAACCTACTAAAGCATTTTCGTCAGGGAAACGACCAACTTGACGACCCATGATTAATTGGTTCGTATTCATGATTTTATTACCAAAACGTCCGTTCAACAAGAAATTTAAGCTCCAATTTTTGTATGTAAATGTATTATTCAAAGATGCTGTAACAGTTGGTTGTGGACTACCAATAAAAGCACGATCTTCAGGAAGGAAATCAGTACCATCTGCATTTAAAGTTTTACCATCTCCGTTATTATCTTTCACAACATACTGTCCTTTTTCATCAAATTTAACAACATTGTATCCCCAGAATGCACCTACTGGCAAACCTGGCTTCAATACTGTAAAGTTTACTGCAGAAGTACCACGCAAGAAACCACCTAAGTCAGCAGGTTGGAAAATTTCATTTGGAGATTTGAAATCAGGATTAACCGAGCTATTCAAACTAACCACTTGGTTATCGTTATAAGCTCCTGCTAAAACGGTTGTCCATTGGAAATCTTTACCATCAACCACTAAATAATTTAATGAAGCCTCAATACCTGAGTTTTTCATTGAACCTACGTTAGCTAAAATTGCAGGTGTCACATACTTACCTGTTTCAACTGGAACTGAAACAGTAAACAACAAATCATCAGTAGTACGAGTATAATAGTCAATACTACCTGTCAATTTAGCCTTCAATAATGAGAAATCTAAACCGATACCATAGTTGGTATTAACTTCCCATTTCAAATCTGGATTGGCATTTTGGATTGGTCTGTAAGAAGGAAGGAAATCATTGGCTTTCCCGTCGTAATATGTCCCACTTTGACCCACTAACTGCAATGAAGCATAAGGTTGAATGCCTTCTGAGTTACCTGTACGACCCCAGCTAACACGAGCTTTCATGTTGTCAACTACTGGACTACCTTTCAAGAAATCAAACTGGTCTAATGCAACCCCAACCGAAGCAGAAGGGAAGAAACCCCATTTATTGTTTGTTCCAAATTTGGTTGAACCATCACGACGTAAATTTACCGTAGCAAAAATCTTGTCTGAATAGTTATAAGTTGCACGTCCGAAGAACGAAATCAACTTATAGTCAAACTTATATGAACCAACAGCATTAGCTACATTATTGCCTAAAGACAGACCGACACCAGCACCTATGTTATTATAACCAAAGTTGTCCGTCAAGAAGTTATTGTTTGAAGCACCAAATCCTTCAGAAGTTACTTCTTGGTATGAATAACCTGCTAATAAGCCCAAAGAGTTAGTACCAATTTTTTTATTATAATTTAACGTAGATTCTATCAATTGATCCATTGCTGGAGGAGCTGACAATTTCCCAGAACCTTGATCAAAAGTAAAAGGGTTTAATGTTCTTGAAGCAGAACCATTAGCTGTTCTTCCTGCTTTGGGAACTGAAGTTTGGTAATATCCACGAGCATCACTCAAAGTACGGATTGAAGCATTTGTTCCGAATGTCAAGTCATCAGTAATTTTATAACGTCCATTCACATTTGCTAAAAATTCATTTTGTCTTCCCTCATCTGTTGTACCATCAATGTAAGCAACAGGGTTATTTTGTGAAAATGAAGCATCACGTTCAAAGAAAGAACCGTCAGCGTTACGAATCGGATCAGTTGGCAAGAAAGTATTAGCAAAAACGAATGCAAGATTTTGTGCATAATTTCTCTTAGTAGTAATAGCAGAAAGGTTGATGCCTAAATTTAAACGACCGTTAATTGATGTTTGGTCGGCATTCAAACGAGCAGAAATACGCTCCATACCAGACTTCAATACAACTCCGTCTTGCTTCAAGTAACCTAAAGAGGCACGGTAACTGAAGTTTTCAGCACCACCAGAGAAACCTAAATTATGGCTTTGTGCAGGAGCACTGCGAGATATAGCCGCAACCCAGTCTGTATTTGCACCACGGTCATCAATTTTAAAGCCTAATTTAGTAGCTTCTGCTCTATAACTGGCAGCATCATATAAATTTGGTCTTTGAGAAATTGTCTCTACGCCATAATAAGCATTATAGTCAACAGTAGTTTTACCACCTTTACCACGCTTGGTTGTAATCATGATTACACCATTAGATGCACGTGAACCATAGATAGCTGCCGAAGAAGCATCACGCAAAACGTCCATTGTTGCAATATCGTTCGGGTCAATGTTTTGGATAGGTACACCAGGTACACCATCAACAACATACAATGGCTCTGAACCAGCAGAAATTGAACCAACACCACGCAAACGAACTGTTGGCGTAGAGTTAGGGTCACCACCAGCACGGGTAATTACCAAACCAGCTACCTTACCAGCCAAAGCAGACATTGGGTTGTTCAATACTCCACCATTAAAGTCCTTGCTTGTTACTGAAGTTACAGTACCTGACAATTCTTTCTTTTTCTGAGTACCATAACCAACTACTACAACTTCATCAAGAGCTTTAGTTTCTGACGCTAAAGAAATGTCAACAACTGAGCGTGAACCTACTGCTACATCTTGTTTCGCATAACCTACAAATGAAACTGTCAAAGTTGCATTGTTTGGTACACTCAATTTATAGTTACCGTTAACGTCTGTTTGAGTACCCTTATTGGCACCCTTCACAGCTACTGAAACACCTGGCATTCCTGAGCCATCAGCGGCATCAGAAACTTTTCCAGTTACAGTTCTGTCTTGTGCGAAAACGCTCAAAGACATAAGCATTGCGACTGCCATAGTAAAAATTGATCCTACTTTGGAAGCACCTTGTCGCTTAGAGCGACCAAACCATCCGTAAAAATGATTGTCCATAGGTAATGTTAAGATTGGGAAAATGGTTAATGAATGATTTTTATAAGAATAGCATAACAGGTACTATGAGTAAAACTTACCAAGTTGACTTTGCAAAAGAAGAATTTATGGTTAGGTCAAAATGGCACTTACATAATAAAAAGTATGAAAATGCTATTAATATATCATACAAAATAGGCGAGAAAGTTTCTATAATTCAATTTTTTTGGAAAAAATTTTTATTTTCTGCAAACATTTGCAGGCATGAGAAATTGTACTCATTCATGAAGCAATACCGTATAGCACTGGATAGCACTGGAATAAAAAAATGCCATTTTGAGGGTTTTAATAAACATTTTTCAACAAAAATAATATTACTCAACTTTGTATAAATTGTATTTTTTTAACAGCAAAATTGGTAAAAAATATTTTTTATTTTTTTTCTAAATATTAACATAATAGAATTTTATAATGCCAAGATTCTTTAAAATACAACACTTTTATGAGAATAGTACAAAAATGAAAAAACTTATTCTTCTTGATAAAACTATTTTTTAAAAAGCAGTTTTTTGAAATTTTGATACCTAAAACTTTTACCTGCAAAACTCTCTTCAAATTCATCTATATCATGAATAGGTCTTATTTGCTTTTTTACCATAAGTCTAAAGTCATTCTTGCAATCTTTTGCAAGAATGACTTTCTTCAAGATTTTCTATACATTTTCTTAGGGCTTTCATACTTTCCTTCCATTGTATTTCACCTACCTTTCTTTTGTTTGTATCTTTGAATCTTAAATGTTTTTAATGAAACTGTTTAAATCAAGAGAATGACTACTCCCAATATTCCCACAACAAAACTTGCTGAACTCGCTAACCAATTAGAAGGTGAACTCCACTTTGATACTGTCATGCGTACGCTTTATGCAACGGATGCCTCTGCCTATCGTGAGATGCCAACGGCGGTGGCTATTCCTAAAACGATTGATGATATTAAGAAATTGATCAAATTTGCTCGTGAAAATGGTTCGTCTATCATTCCTCGAACGGCTGGAACATCATTGGCAGGTCAAGTGGTAGGCAATGGAATTGTAGTGGATGTTTCTAAAAATTTTACGCAAATTTTGGAAGTAAATAAAGAGGAACACTGGGTAAGAGTTCAGCCTGGGGTGGTGCGTGATGTGTTGAATATGGAATTGAAAAAACATGGACTCTTCTTTGGTCCTGAGACTTCAACTGCCAACCGTGCGATGATTGGGGGAATGGTGGGCAATAACTCATGTGGGTCAAATTCGGTGGTTTATGGTTCTACTCGTGAGCATTTGATGGAAGTAAAAGCTATTTTGGCAGATGGTTCGGAGGTTGAATTTGCAAGTTCTAATGCTGAGGATTTAAAAAAACAATTGGAATTAGCAGAGAGAATGAGTCGTCCGACTACGCTTTTTGAGAAAATTTATGGAAAGACAAATGAGATGTTGCTTAATGTCAATAATCAAGCAGAAATCAGAAAGGAATTCCCAAAGCCAACTATCGAAAGGCGAAACACGGGGTATGCCTTGGATATGCTTTTGAATTGTGAGCCTTATACGGAAGGTGGTAAACCTTTTAATTTCTGTGAATTGATTGCGGGTTCGGAAGGGACGCTTTGTTTTTTGACAGAAATAAAACTTCACGTCGATGACCTTCCTCCATCTGAAATTGGTTTGGTTTGCGGACATTTCAATACGGTTGATGAGTCTTTGAGGGCAAATTTGATTGCTTTGAAATATAAACCATCTGCTTCTGAGTTGATGGATCATTATATTTTGGAATGCACCAAAGCCAATAAAGAACATAGTCAAAATCGTTTCTTTGTACAAGGCGATCCTGGGGCAATTTTGGTGGTAGAATTAAGAGGAAATTCTCGTGAGGAAATTGAACAAAAAGCCGTAGCAATGGAGGCTGAAATGCGAGCCGCAAGTTTGGGGTATCATTTTCCTGTGGTTTATGGAACTGATACCAAAAAGGTTTGGGATTTGAGAAAAGCAGGTTTGGGATTGCTTTCTAACCTCCCAGGAGATGAAAAAGCAGTTGCCGTGATTGAAGATACTGCCGTGGATGTCAATGACTTACCTGATTTTATTCGTGATTTTAATGAAATTCTAACGGCGAATAACCTCTACTGTGTGCATTATGCTCATGCAGGTTCGGGCGAAATTCATTTACGTCCCATCATTAATCTGAAAACGGTTGAGGGAAATAAACAATTTCGTTTGATTGCAGAGGAGATTGCGACTTTGGTAAAAAAATATAAAGGTTCTCTTTCGGGGGAACATGGCGACGGGCGTTTGCGTGGGGAGTTTATCAAGCAAATGGTGGGTGAACATAACTACCAATTGATGAAGGATGTGAAGCAAATTTGGGACCCGTACAATGTTTTCAATCCGAACAAAATCGTGGATACACCTCCGATGGATACGTTCCTACGATACACGCCTGGGCAACAAACGCCTGAATTTAAGACTACTTTTAGATTTACTGACCAAAATATTTTGCAACACGCTGAACAATGCAACGGTTCGGGAGATTGCAGAAAAACGCACCTTTCGGGTGGAACGATGTGTCCGTCGTACATGGCGACTCGAAATGAAAAGGAAACTACTCGGGCAAGGGCAAATATTTTGAGGGAATTTTTGACAAATTCAGATAAAACCAATCGTTTTGACCATGAGGAAATCAAGGAGGTCATGGATTTGTGTTTGGCTTGTAAAGGTTGTAAATCTGACTGTCCTTCAAACGTGGATGTGGCAAAATTGAAGATGGAGTTTTTACATCAATACTATAAAGAAAATGGCGTACCAATTCGTAGTCGTTTGGTGGGGAATTTTTCAACCCTTTCAAAAGTGGCTTCTTACGTTCCGTGGGCTTATAATTTGATTTTTGATACGCCTTTTTTACGTAGAATTGCCAATACGGTTGTTGGTTTTCATCCTGACAGAACGATGCCTTTGTTGGCGAAGAAGACGTTCATGAAAAGTTATGAGCAACGAGCTATGAGCTATGAGCAAAATTTGGAATCACAAAATCACAAATCACAAATCACCAATCACAACTTAAAAAAGGTTTACCTTTTCGTCGATGAATTCACCAATTACAACGATGTCGAAATCGGTATCAAAGCAGTTAAATTATTGAACCGTTTGGGCTATGAAGTTATCGTTCCGAATCATATAGAATCGGGTCGTCCGCAATTGTCGAAGGGGCTTTTGGATGATGCTAAACGCCTTGCTAATCAGAATGTTAACTTATTGAAAGATGTCGTTACAGAGGAAATTCCACTCATCGGAATAGAACCTTCTGCCATCTTGACTTTCAGAGATGAATACCCTGATTTGGTGGATAAAAATTTAGAAGAAGATGCTAAAAAACTCGCTAAAAATGTCTTTATGATTGAGGAGTTTTTATCAAAAGAAATTGAAGCAAAACGTATCTCAAAAAGTGCATTTACGACAGAAAAACGTTTGATAAAATTACACGGACATTGTCAGCAAAAATCATTGTCAAGCATGGTTCCTGCAAAGAGAACTCTCTCATTACCAGAGAATTACGAAGTGCAATTGATACCGTCGGGATGTTGTGGTATGGCGGGTTCTTTTGGCTATGAAAAGGAGCATTTTGAGTTATCAAATCAGATTGGTGAATTGGTGCTTTTCCCAACCATTCGTCAACAAGGAGAAGATGTCATTATTGCAGCTTCGGGTACAAGTTGTCGCCACCAGATTCATGATGGGACGGGACGTACAGCCAAGCACGCTGTGGAGATTTTATTTGAGGCGTTGGTGTAATTTTTCAATGATAGAATGAGTGAATGATAGAGTGAGTGAATGATAAACGGTATTGATAATTTGCTCTTTCTTTCAAACAATTATTAAATTTCAAATGGATAGTCAAATCATCGAACAAATATTGCAAAATCCTAATATTCAGAATCTTAGGGCTAAATATTCGTTTTTACAAACAGAAGATTTGATTGAGTTAATGAAGATTAGCAAGGTTCAACACATCCCCAAAAACGAACATTTTATTCAGGCAGGTGATACTACGAAAAAAGTAGGGTTTATCATTAGTGGGCTGATTCGTTTTTATCATTTAAAGGACGGCGAAGAATATAACATCATCTTCAAAAAAGAATTTGAAATGGCTTCTTCTTTTGAATCTATCGTACTGAATCAACCCAGTTCATACAGTTTTGAAGCCTTGGAGGATACCCAAATGTTGGTCTTTGATTATACAGAAATGGAAGAGTTATTTGCCAAAAATCATCAATTAGAGCGTTTTGGTAGGTATTTTATTCAACAAGAATTAGCCCAAGCCGTAAAAATTTATGAAGGACATCTTTTCTATTCTCCCGAAGAACGTTACTTGAAATTTATAGAAAAATATCCCGATTTGATGAACCGAGTACCACTCAAACATTTGTCTTCTTTTTTAGGAATAACGCCTGTTTCACTGAGTAGAATTCGGAAGAGAATCACCGCACAGAAATGAAAATATTTGACATCTACTAAACTTCTTCTGTCTGTAACTGCTTGTCATAGAGTTCCTTATAAGTTCCGTTGCTTGCCATGAGGCTTTCATGAGTTCCTTCTTCCACCACATTTCCATCATCCAATAAAATAATTTTATCTGCTAATTTTGCAGACGAAACTCTATGGCTAATAATCACAGAAGTACGCCCAAGCATGATGGTTTGTAGATTATTCAAAATTTGATTTTCGGTCTTAGTATCTACTGCCGAAAGACAATCGTCCAAAATCAAAATCCGTGGTTCACGGGCAATCGCACGGGCAATAGAAAGCCTTTGTTTTTGCCCACCCGATAAAGTTACACCACGTTCGCCAAGTACAGTTTCAAATTTTTCTGGAAAATCTTGAATGTTATCATACAAATCAGCATCTTTTGTAGCTTTAATGATAGTGTCTTTCGTCATGTTTTCAACTCCAAAGCGAACATTGTTTTCAATTGAATCCGAAAACAAGAAAACATCCTGTGGAACATACCCTATTTGTCCACGTAAGTGATTGACATTCAAATCTTTGATAGGCTTTCCATCTATTTTTATTTCTCCAGAATTAACATCATACATTCTACACAAAAGATTGGCAACTGTACTTTTTCCAGAACCAGTTGTTCCCAAAATCGCAATGGATTCTCCTGCTTTTACTGAGAAGTTAAGGTTTTTCAAAGCTACAATTCCAGAATCTGGGTACTCAAAAGAAACATTTGAAACTTCAATGTCTCCAGCAATGTCTTTGACAATATTTTTCTCTGAAACAATTTCTGTTTTTGTTTCTAAAAACTCGTTGATTCTTTTCTGTGAAGCCGCCGCTCGCTGAATCTGCGAAGTAGTCCAACCCAAGGCAATCATGGGCCAAGTAAGCATATAAACATACATGATGAATTCTGTGATACTTCCTGGGGTAAGTCGCCCAGCCATCACTTCTTGTCCACCGATATACACCACTAAAACTGTACTAAAACCTACCAGAATTGAAATTAGGGGCATAAAAAGTGAATCTACCTTTACCAAATTCATAGATTTTTCTCGGTAAATATTGGCAGCTTTCGTGAATGCAACGGTTGAAGGTTCTTCTTGCACAAATGATTTTAGTACTCGAATTCCAGAAAAAGCCTCTTGGGCAAAAGTAGAAATTTTAGATAAATTTTCTTGAATCTGCTCCGACTTCCGCATGATAATCGTATTCACAAAATAAATACTGATTGACAAAATCGGGACAGGTATCAACACATACAATGTTAAAGTACTATTGACAGAATACATATAACTGACCACCAAAATAAAAACCGAAATCAGATTCAACCCGTACATGATGCTTGGACCTACATACATACGTACTTTGCCTACGTCCTCGGAGATTCTTGCCATTAAATCTCCCGTATTATTTTTTCTGTAAAATGAAAGTGGAAGCGTCTGATAATGAGCATAAATCTCATTTTTGAGTTCGTATTCAATATGACGAGACATCACAATAAGTGTCTGACGTACCAGAAACAAGAAGAAGCCTTTCAAAAGAGCCATTATCAAAATCAAGGATCCGTAAAGAAGTATCGAAAACGCAAAGATTTCATAGACAGACTGTTGCGAGGAGAAATTATTGTACAAAAAATACAAATTGATAGTTTCTTTAACCAAATCAAGAGCGTAACGTACAATTTGGGCAGGCACAACCCCGAAAAGATTAGAAACAAAAGTAAAAATTGTTCCTAAAATCAAGTACCATTTGTATTTGGCAAAGTATTTATTGAGATGACTGAGTGCTTTCATATTTGACTTTTACTTAAGATAACTCCGAATTCGTGCAAAAAGTTGACTTCTATTCAATAAAAAACCCTCTCGGCTGAGAGGGTTTTCAAAGTTTTTTAGAAAAAGTTACTTAGCTTCTTCTGCTGGTTTCTCTTCGTCACCGTCGAACATATCTGTAACTTTATCCCACAAACCAGAAGCAGCTTCTTTTGCGTCTTCCAATTTTTCTGATGCCGCTTCTTTCAAATCATCTAATTTGCCATCCATCAACTCGTCGATTTTAGCTTCTGCTGCGTTGGCTAATTCTTGAGCTTTTGCCGAAACATCCATTCCTGTTAATTCTTGAATTTTGTCTGATGCTGCATCAACTAAGCTATCAATTTTATCTGATGCTTGATCTTTTAGGTTATCTAATCCCATTATATTGAATATTTAGTAATTGTTAAAAAAATTATCTGTTAAAGATAAACTTAAAAAACCTAATGATTATTATTGTTGTAACAAAAAATTGTAATTTCTATTTTACCAAACATATTATCATGTACAAAAATCTATTTTTTATCATTTTCTCCTTCATAATACTTGCCTGTAAGCCAGATTTGAGACTTTTAGGGGCAGATGTTCGCCAAACAATTACGCAGTTTGGCAAAGAAAATCCAGAAAATCAAGTCGTTTTTCATACTTCTCAAGGAGATTTCATGGTAAAATTATACAACGAAACACCCTTACACAGAGCTAATTTTATCAGATTAGTGAAAGGAAAATTCTATGACGAAAGATATTTTTATAGAAATGTCTATGAAACCGCCATTCAAGGTGGTGCGGAGTGGTCAAAATTAGATTATGACTTGCCGACCGAAGTTGACACTACAAAATTTAGACATAAAAAGGGAGCATTATCTATGGCACAATATGATGTAGCAGATAATCCAAAATTGAATACATCGTCAAGCGAGTTTTTTATTGTAACAAACCCGCAAGAAGCTAAAAATTTTGACGGAATTTATACCGTAATTGGAGAAGTAACTACTGGAATGGAAGTCGTAGAAAGAATCAAAAACGCAAGGTCTTTTGACGAAAAACCCGTTCTGCCAGTTAAGTTTTCTATTGAAATTGTTAAGAAATGAGTTATGGTTTAAACATATAGATTTAGAGAAATAGAGTTAGTTTTCTGCCTTTTCTCTAACCTTCTAAGTTTTATTAGGTTGCTTCTATATGATTCTATTTGTAAAATTTTGTCACAAGTTATTATTTCCTGTTTTTAAGTAGTCTTTCTAACCATTCTCATGATAGATTCACTATCATTTAGCTTTGAAACTTCTGATAATTTAACCCAAACTAAGTCGTTTGATTCTGATGAAATTGCTAAAGGTTTTGCCATATCAGTCTCCAACAAAAAACGAACATCATAGTGCAAATGTGTAGGAATACCTTTTCTTTCGGGAATTTCATGAATATCAATATCGAAAATATTGGGGCTAACAATCTGAAAATCAGAGAGTCCTGATTCTTCTTCTGCTTCTTTCAAAGCAACAGCTAACACATCTGAGTCTCCGTCACAGTGTCCACCTGTCTGAAACCATTTGTCCAATTTTCGGTGGTGCGTCAGTAATGTATAGGTATGCGAAAGGTCGATAATCCAAGCAGATCCCGTAACATGACCAATGAGCAATGAGCGTTCAAAACAATCTGAATTTCGTTCAACAAATGCTTTGATTGCTGTCAGGAAAGTAGCTTCTGTTTCATCAAGAGCATGATGTTTTTCTAAAAGATTGAGGAGTTGATTTCTGTGCATGGAGCTATTTATATTCGTCCCCAAGGGTAGGGGAATTTTGCTTGAAGTCTATGTAGAAAGGATTCATTTTAGAAATTATAGCAGATACAAAAGTACGGTCTTCAAATACTAAATCAATTTTTTCAAAGCTATCATCATTGTATTTATTGAACCAAATATTGAATAAGCGACTTCTGTTTGCTTGTCTCTTATCTTTTTCATCACAAACAAACATAATTATAGGCTGTTTCTCGAAAAGATACTTTACTAAAATATATATGATTGTTTCTTCGACTCTATTATCATTATTTGAATAAGAATTTGATAGTGGTTTAAATCCAAAAATTTCTACATTAATTGAAAACAGATGTATCTCGAAATAGCCAGACCCGTCAGAAAAATACACTTGATATTCTATTCCTTCAGAATTTAAAAATCGATAATCTTTATCACTAACTTGCTTATACTTGTAAGGATTTAATCTTTCTATAATTGACATTTTTTATTTTTCCTTTTTCACAATCGTTAAACTCTTTTTGGACATCATTATCTAAAAATGTCTCTTTCTCCTTAACCATTGAAGCAGCTATTTTTCGCCACATTTCATATTTTTCTTTATTTGTCATAATCCTATATGTTTTTTACAAATGTATCAACAAAATAATGATTTACAAAATTCATTGATAAAGGGCATTAAACATCAAAAAAGGGCTTCACATATTGTGAAAGCCCCTTTTTGATACGCTGAATTTGCTATTTCTCCTAAAAATTAGCAGATAATCCCATCATCATATTAACTCCACGAGTGTTGTACCCAGGCAAATCAAAATAGGTTACGTTACCAATATTTTTTAAATCAAAGAAGAATTTTAAGGTTTCATTTGCTTTGAATTCTTGGTAAAAATCAAGTACGGTATAGCCCCCTAATTTTACAGATTTGTCATCATAAACTCCTGATTCTGCAACACTCACCGAACGACAACTTAACTGTACATTCCACTCTGGAAAAACCTGATAATTCAAATTAGCATTGAATGTATTTTTGGGTCTTCTGAAAAGATTGAATTGCGTAGTATCTTTTCCAGATTGCGTTTTGAATGAAAGACTACCATCAACAAAAGTATAATTTGCTGAAAAGGTTAAATCTCCAACTTTCAACTGACCATCAATTTCTAACCCTGAGTCATTTTGTTGATTTAGATTTATATATTTTCCGTAAGGGTCAGCGTTCAAAGATTGAAAATAAATCAAATCTTTGACTTTTCTCTGGAAATACACAAATCGCAAATTTGATTTTTTATCACTACTAAAAATCTGTGTTCCAAGTTCAAGATTAAGACCATTCTCTGGTTTCAACTCTGGTGTACCATAAGGCGAAAATAATTGGTATTGAGATGGTGCTTTGAAACTCGAAGAATAGTTGATAAATACTTTAAGTTTTTGATTTACAAGTAAATACGGATTAAGACTATACGTAAAATTCGTTCCGAAAACAGAATGATTATTGAGTCTTCCTCCAATTTCCATTCCAAAGATTCCCACATTTTTCAAGATAAAAGAAGCATAAGCACTAAACATCGTAGTCTGCGTTTTGTCTTTTGTGAGTGGAGGAGAAACGTATTTCCCAAAAGCACTTACTGATAAATAATTTTGTGCAGTATTTTGCCAACGGTTTTCTAAACCTACCAAAAGGTCTAATTTTTCAGAAAGATTAATGTTTGAATAAGCCTCTACGAAATCTGAGTTCCCGATGAAAGATGATTTTTGATATTTACTAAATGCTGATTTTGGAACAGAAGTAGAATCGTCCACAAA
This sequence comes from Cytophagales bacterium, assembly GCA_013298865.1. GTDB lineage: Bacteria > Bacteroidota > Bacteroidia > Cytophagales > Spirosomataceae > JAAFJL01. The sequence goes on from JAAFJL010000014.1 coordinate 35,371, forward strand.
AATTCTTTCGGTTGAATTATGTGTAAAATTGAGGTTTAATTTTCCTTTGCCAAAACTATAAATCAATCCAGTTCCGTAAAGTAAATTACTACTGTTTAATGTATAATCTTTATCGTCGGTGAATGCCCCTGCATCAAGGTCTGTTGTATATGAATTTGACGAGCCTGTCAATTTAAGTATCAGATTATCAGACAGTTGGTGTTCTATTAAGCCCGTAAAATTTCCCTCAGAGAAACCATCTTTTTCAAAATCTGTGGTATTATTTTTACTATTTGCCGTAGAAAAACCTTTGGATTTAATGGTAGAAACTTGAAAAGAGTAGTTGGTTTTATTGATTTGTCCGCCAATACCAGCATTGATTTTGAAGGTATCATAAGTTCCAACCGATGCTGAAGCCGTACCTTGAATTGGAGTATTGCCACCTTTTTTCGTGATAATATTAATCACTCCTGCCAAAGCGTCTGACCCGTACATGGTAGAATGTCCACCTTTCAAAATCTCAATTCTTTCTACTTGGTCCAATGGAATCAGGTTCAAATCAAACGAATTACTAATATTCGATGGGTCATAAATTGGAGTACCGTTCAAAAGAATCAACGTATAACCCGTAGCCGCCCCACGCATATAAATTTCTTGATTTGTTCCCAAGTTATTTTGCGAACCTATTACCGTAATACCTACTTGTTGATTGAGGAGTTCTGTAAGAGACTTACCTGTGCTTCTTTCTAAAACTTCTTTAGAAATTACCGTCATTACCTTACCAGTTTGGACTTGCTTTTGTGGATACTTACTTGCCGTAACTATCACTTCTTCAATGACTTGCGGTTTTTCTTGCTTTGTTTCTTGTGCTAAAGAAATGGTACTAAGCCCCAAGGATAGGGCTACACTCATCTGAAAAAATTTGTTTGTAAACATTGATTGGGAATGGAATTCTTTTCCGTATAATACTACATCCTATCGAGAAGGATAGGGGAATGTAGCATTGAGATTTTAGAAAAGAAAATGAAAATGTAAGCGAACGCTCGATTTTGTTCATCCTCCGTAAACAAAAATCAAGAATGATTGAAGGCAGGTCTCCTGACTTGTCTCATCGTTTTCCGAACCTTCCCAGTTTTTTAATTTGTGATTTAGTGAGTTGTGATTTAGTGAATATTTAAAAATCACTAAATCACAATTCACTAAATCACAACTAAAACCAGTGGTTATTTGAAGAATGGAAACGACTTTTTTTGAAACTTACAGTTGCGGGGACAGTATTGGCTTTGACCAATTTCCCTATTAAACTTTGAGATTCATTAGATAATAGACTTCCTGTGAAAGTGTTTGATGATTGAAAAATAGGAGATTTTTGAGCGAAAACGAAGGGAATTTTGAGAGCATAGCATCGCTACGGTTGAAAAATTCACTTCGTTTGTAGCCGAAAAGGTACTGTTTTGCAACATCAAACACTTTCGCAGGGAGTCTAACGAACATAAAGTACCTTAAACTGTGACAAAGGTAAGGAATTTGAGCTAACCGTTTGACATTTTTTCCCAAGAAAGCATCTGTCTTAACAACCATTCATAAGGTTTTAGAAGAATTTTCATGAGAAATTAATAGCTTTGTCGAAAATCAAATTTTTAATTTCAACACAATGTTACAACAATTACTTTCTGCTGATGCCATCGTCAGTCTCCTTACGCTTACGTTCTTAGAAATCGTTTTAGGAATTGATAACATCATTTTTATCTCAATAGCTGCCAATAAATTATCTGTAAAAGACCAACCCAAAGCTCGGAATATTGGTTTGTTTTTGGCAATGATTTTCAGGGTTTGTCTTTTGTTTGGGCTTTCATATATCATTGCACTTCAAGCACCATTTATGAATATTGATTGGGGTTGGTTGAAAGTCGGGGTTTCGGGGCAAAGTTTGATATTATTTGTTGGGGGCTTGTTCTTGATTTATAAAGCAACTTCCGAAATTCATCATAAATTAGAGGGTAATCCTGCAGATGACCAAGTTTCAAAACCCAAAGGTTCTGCTGCAGATAAACTATTTGCTGTAATTGTTCAGATTGGGTTAATCAATATTGTTTTCTCTATCGATTCGATTCTTACTGCCATTGGTCTTACGCAAAATTTACCCGTAATGATTCTTTCGGTCATTCTTTCAATGATTATTATGATGCTGTTTTCTGGACCAGTGGGTAAGTTTGTCAATGACCATCCTTCAATTCAAGTACTCGGACTTTCATTCTTAATTATGATTGGGTTTATGCTAACTGCCGAAGCTGCTCATGATTCTAATTTATCATTTTTTGGCTCTCATGTGGGCGAAGTTCCGAAAGGATATTTGTATTTTTCAATTGCCTTTTCGATGGTCGTGGAATTGATAAATATGAAAATGCGTAAAAACGAGCAACCTATTCAGTTGCATGATTATAAAATCCAAGCCAAAGCAGAAGGGCTTTTAGAGGACGAATAATCAGAGATTTTATGACTTAAAAATAAAGATTAACTATTTGATTTTCAGATAATTATTCTTTATTTTTAAGTCATAATTCTAAATATTTTATCTCATGAAAACCAAAATAGTTTTACAAGCCATTACGATATTTCTGTTGGCTCAGATTTCTCATCAAATAGCAGCACAAGCTCGACTAAGTGTTTCGGGTGGTTACATCACTGACCAAAGGGATTTCTATAACCCAGCTGGCTTTACAACGGCGGATGGTTGCACCATAGATGCTAATATTCGCTTCAATTCAAAAAAGAAATTTCAGTGGGGAGCCAGCTTTGGGTATCATAGTGTTTTTGCAACTGAAGAAACTAAGATTTTACCAACTTATACTACAACCAGATTCGAGAGTGAGAGTAATTATAAATCCTTGATGATTGGATTTGACTATTTTTTATCAAAGAGAACCACGCTAAAACCCTACGTTGGCTTAGATGCTGGGATTTACTTTTTGAGCTTCAGAAATAGTGTTTACAGTAGCGACCGTTCTTTTTTACTAACTACAAGATATGCAGTTACTCCCAACGCAGGTGTTATGTATGATTTTACCCCCAAAATGTCAGTTCTTCTCAACGGAAAATTATCTTCTCTGACAAACAACAATGGGCATACTAATTTTCTTCTTGGCATTTCTGCGGGGCTTTCATTCAAGATGGACTGATAACGCTTCGTTCTGTCCGCATCACTTTATCCCAAAAAGTAAAGTAAAATCCGTAGTTTCCTTTCCCATAATGATGGTGGTAATTGTGTGCCGTTGAGGTATTAATCCAACGACCTAACCAGTGCGTATGAATACCTTTTGGGTAAATTTCATAGCCCAAATGTCCATAAACATTTATCAGCATTGAAATAAGATAAAATATAGCAATGGCGTACAAATGAGACGGAATAACAAGCATCAAGACAAACTGAAAACAGCCATTTACGACAGCCTCCAAGGGGTCAAAAGCAAATGCTGCCCATGGACTTGGATTATGTGATTGATGATGCAATCCATGAAAATGTTTGAACAATGTCTTGTGATGAATTAGTCGGTGAGTCCAATAAAAATAAGCATCGTGTAAGAAAACCATCAAGATTATACTTACAAAAAAGTACCAAATTGGTTTATCTAAGAGATTTTCGTAGGCAAGGGTATAATGATAGAAAGGCGTTTTGTAGGCAATCCAACCCACGACCCCGAAGATGGTACAAGTCAGAAAAGAGTAGCCAATTTCTCGCCAGTAGTCCTTTGATTTCGGAAAGCGAGCTTGGAGTTTTGGAAAATATTTGTTGTTTTTGAAGAAATAATAAAAACCTAAGAAGGCAAGACCCGCAATGATGAGATAACGGATAAAAGTGACTAAAAAAATAAAAATCCCCAAAGGTAATGTAGTTTCCATAATTTGCTCGTTTTAATATGATACTGCAAATTTGAGCATGAAAATTTTAGAAAAAATTTACAAAAGATAAGATTGCTACATTTTAAACTTCTATATTAAAAATCATCTCCATCTGCCTCATATTCATTGATTTAGGTATCAGACTCATCAGATTATTTCTGAACCAAACCCCCAAATTACTATCAAATTCAGCTAATTTTCCAATTTGCCAACTGGTATTTACAATCGTATGAGCCTTTTTTAATCTGCGAAAATTATATTGCTGAAAAGCCCCATTAATGTCTTGATTTTCTTCCAAACATTTACCCAGAATATACGCACCTTCAATAGCCTGACAAGCCCCCTGTCCTAAATTTGGTGTGGTTGCATGGGCAGCGTCTCCAATCAGACAAAGGTTATTTTGATGCCATTTTTTGATGGGCGTTAAATCTGTAATTTCGCTAAAAATGATTTGATTGGTAGGTGTTGTTTCGATGATTCTGAGAATATCTTCATGAAATTCTTGGAATAAGTCAAGGAGATTTGTTTGTGTATCAACCTGTTTTGGGGTATTAGTCAAGGCATACCAATAAACTTTTTTTGGACTAATTTTAACAAACCCAAACCGTTTTCCCTTGCCCCAAGCCTCATTGAGTTCCTTGTGGTATTTTTCTGGCAAATCAATCTCAGCTACTCCTCTCCAACAAATTTGTTTCGCATTACGTATTTTAGTAGGTTCAAAAAGTTGATTTCTGATAATTGATTTTATGCCATCCGCCCCAATAATTGTTTGGCTTTCAAGACTTGAATCATCATCAAAAATTAAATTGTATCCCTTATTTTTTTCGATTTTCAGTAACCTTTTTGAAAGATTAATGTGTTCATAACCAATGGTTTCTGCTAAAATTTTCTGCAATTCTCCTCTATGTATTGCTAAGTTAGATACCTGATATTTTTGTTCAAAAAAAGACAAATCCGTTACTGAAATGGGCTTTAGTTTTGTGTCTGTAATCTTCATGCAAGAAAGTTTATTACCAACCTGCTCTAATTTCTCTTGAAGTCCAAGTTTTTTCATAACTTGCATAGCATTATTCGCCAAAATAATTCCTGCACCCACAGGTTTTATGGCAGGCGAACCCTCATAGATTTTAACTTCAAAATGTTTTTGCTTTAAGATTAACGCTGTTGTTAACCCTCCGATACCTGCACCAATAATTGAAATATCTGTTTTCATCATTTTATCGTTAGTCTATAATCATTCGTGAAAGATAATAACTAACGGTTTATCAGACAATAAAATCCTCAAACTAAACTCAATCATCATGTTTACATTTTCTATGGCAAGCAAAATCACGCAGCAGTACATCGAGGAAATAACCTATCAAATTCTGGCTTCGGCTTCGGAAGTTCAAAAAACGCTTGGAGTGGGACTCATAAAAGAGATTTACTTAGAATGTATGATTTATGAGTTAAAAGAACGGGGATTTGACTTAAAGGTAAACCATTCAGTCCCTTTGGTTTACAAGAAAAAAACGCTACCGTCTGCGATAACTTGCGACATATTAGTAGAAAACCATATCGTTGTCGAACTTCAAGCAGTAGAAGTGCTTTCTTCGCTTTATGATGCCCACGTTCTTACTTGTATGCGACTTTTGGAAGCCACGAAGGGCATTTTAATCAACTTCAATTCTGCAAATATTCAGCAAGAAGGTTCTAAGAAATTTACGAATGAGTTGTATATGAAATTACCGAGGAGGTGATATTTTCAATTTGAAAATTTGAAAATGATAAAATTTGAAAATGAAAAAGGGAAATGAAATATAGATTTCATTTCCCTTTTTCACTCATTGGGTAATAATTTTCAAATTATCGTATTTCCAAATTAATCTACGCATAAGAATTTAACATTACTGGCATTACTAACATCAAAATATCTTCGTCTTCTTTTTTATCTGCTGGAACAATAAGACCTGCACGGTTCGGGGCAGACATTTCCAAAGCAATCATATTCGAGTTTACGTTGCTCAACATTTCAATCAAAAACTTAGCATTAAAGCCAATTTCCATTTCGTCGCCTTCGTAATCACACATTAATTTTTCGTTGGCTTCGTTTGAATAATCAAGGTCTTCTGCCGAAATCACTAAATCGTTTTTAGCTAATTTCAAACGAATTTGATGCGTGGTTTTATTTGAATATATCGAGATTCTTTTCAGTGAACCTAATAACTCTCCCTTATTGATAGTCAGGACGTTAGGGTTATTCTGAGGAATCGCATTTTCGTAATCTGGGAAACGTTCGTCAATCAAACGACAAATCATTTTAATATTATTGAAGCTAAAAAAAGCGTTCGATGCACTAAAATCTGCCGTTACAGTAGTGTCATCAGAAGGTAAAGAAGACTTCAAAAGATTCAATGCTTTACGAGGAATAATCATCGTAGAATCTGAATCCGTTTTAATGTCCATTCTTCTGTAACGAATCAATCTGTGACCATCCGTTGCCACGAAGTTCGAGTACTCACTCGTAAGCTGCACATATACACCTGTCATGGCAGGGCGAAGGTCGTCTGATGAAACTGCAAAAATTGTATTGGCAATAGCCGCTCCTAATACCTCAGCAGGCAGTTGTACAGAAAGGCTTTTAGAAACCTGTGGCACTTTCGGGAAATCAATCGGGTTTTCACCAGAAAGTTTATAACGTCCATTTTCTGTAACTATCTCAGTACCAAATGTATCCTTATCAACTTTGAAAGTAACAGGTTGGTCTGGCAAACCCCTAAGTGTGTCCAACAACAAACGAGCAGGTACGGCAATTGCACCTGTATCGGCAGAGTCAACCTCAAGCGTTGTTATCATAACTGTCTGTAAATCAGACGCAGTAACTGTCAATAAATTTTTATCCAATTGGAAAAGAAAGTTTTCCAAAATCGGGACAATGGGATTGTTGGCAATCACTCCATTAACCGAAGAGAGCTGTTTTAATAAGACGGAAGAAGATACAACAAATTTCATGAGTGAAAGTGGAATATTATTAGGTTGGTTTTGCTGATTGAGAATAATTTGGTATTATTTTAAACAAAAGTACTAAAAATGAAGCAAATTTGGACACTTTTGACCCGAATAAAAGTGATTCTATTTAATTAAGCATATCGTTTTTTCCTAAAAAATTGCTGTAATAACCCTCCAATAATTAATAAAATCAGTGGAATTACTAAATTAACTCCTTGCCAATAGCCTTGTTCTTGCTCTAAAGCTGACTTGTCTAATGGTCGCAATTTTACAACTTTATTTCTGGCAGAAATTACACCATTTTCATCTAAAAGATAGTCCATAGCATTCATTACAAAATCTTTATTTGCAAAAGTATTGCCAGAATATTCGTCAAAACCCAAAGGTAATGGCTGATTATATTTTTTAGAAAAAGTATTAGTCGGAATATCCCCATCTGAACAAACTACAATTTTTGTTTCTTGCCCTTTTCCTTTAAAAGTCGCTGCTCTTGGGTCGTTAGGCAAAATTCTATTGTTGAAAAGTGACTCAAATTTCCCCTCCAACAAAACACTTATTGTCTGTACACCTGCTTTGTATTGATTTACATTTTGGTTTTTACTGGCAAAATTATAGCTCATTACGGCTGGGGCTTTCAGGAGTTGGGTATATTTAGAAGTCATCAACAAAGGAGTCTTCTTGATTCCGTCTGCTCTAACAGTGTCTAATGTACCTACATATTTTGTGTAAACGGCATCTAAGTTCCTGACAATCGGGGAGTTACCATAATTATTGATTAACGGAAAATATTGCCACGGTATCATTTTGATATTGCTTTGATTGCCAAAATCACCAACATTCATTGGTATTGCAGCACACATTTGGGCATCTTTTATGAGGTTAAAGTTCAACCTAACGCCATATTTAAACAATAAGTCTTCTAAATTAATACTCATCGGTTGGCATAAACTTCCTTCTCTGGCAGCAGAATCAACTTTTACGGCATCAATAAAAAATAATGCTTTACCTCCATTCATGATAAATTGATCAATTTTGTATTTATCAGAATCATCAAAATTTTGGTCGGGTTTCATGACAAAAATAGCGTCTAAGCCCGACAAAGAATCCGATTTCTTGAGGTCAACTGGGTATAAATCGTAGTTTTTTTTGAGCGTTGTAATCAGGTCAATCTGATTCACGTAGGGCAAGCGACTGTATTCAACAAAAAAACCAATTTTCTTTTTTTCTTGAATCGTCAATTGCTTTATTGCCGAAGCTAATTGATACTCTACATTTTCATTGGATTGATTCAGAACTTCCTGCATAGAACTCATTTTATTTCCTTTCAGTAATAAAACACCTAACTCACGGTCTTGATAGGTAATGACAGCCCCAGGCAATATTCTACTCCGAGAACTTTTTCCTTCTTCTTTAAAATTAATGTCTGCTGGTAGAATTCCTTTTTCAACTATTTCTATAAACTTTTGATTGCGTTTTTTTTCGTCTTTTATTTCAGCATTAATGTCAACGAAAACGTATTTGATGTTCTTCCCACCATATATTTTGAATTCGTCCAAAGTTTCCCTGACCGACGTTTCTAATCTCCTGAAATCTGCTGGAAGGCTTTTGCCTGTTAGATAAACCTTTACAAAAACCTCGTCTTCAAGATTTTTTAATAAATTTTGAGTGGCATCAGAAATTGTATATCGTTTTTCTTGGGTAAGGTCTAATCTGAAAAAGAAGCGGTTGGTCAAAAGATTCAACCCAACGATACCAGCTATGACAAGAACAATTTGAAGGATTTTATTTTTCATTTTTAAGGGAAAATGGCTTTGATATTTATTAGGTATTTGGCATTTAGCTATTGGCGTTTGGCTTTAAAATAAAGTTTTAAAGCCAATTGTAATTGTCCTAACAGCCAAGTGCCAAACACCAATAGCAAAATTACGACAGCCAAACGATACACAAATCTACAAAAAAAGCACTTCCGAAGAAGTGCTTTTTCAATGCTAATAACGAAATATCTTAATAGAATCTTGCTCTATTATCAGAAATCTTTGCATTGTCTTTGATAGCTTGGTTAATCAAGAATGGAATATTCTGAACAGCTGCCATACGAGCAGTATTTTTATAAGCTGATAAATCTGCAATTGCAGGGGCTGGTGCTGCACTTACTGTTTCCATAATGAAAATACCACCTTCTCCTTTAAATGGCTTTGATTTCTGACCAGCTTTTTGTCCGAAAGCCTTACCTAAAGCTGTTGGGTCTGCACCTGCACTTGTCAACACACCAGAGGCTAAAGTAATATCATTGGCAGTTTCTACTAAAGCACCCGCACCATATTTCTGAGCCATTTGCTCTAAAGTTCCTGTCAAACCAGACATCTTTTTCAAGATTTGCTCTGCTTTCAATTCGCTTCTTACTTTCGCTGTTAATTGGTCACGGAAGTCTTCAACTGTTACTTTGTCCTTGTCTGTTTGCCCTGTCAGCGTTGCGATAATATACTGGTTATCAATCTGGAAAGCCTCTGAAACATCACCAATGTTACGGTCAGAATTAAACGCCCATTTAACAACTTCACGAGCAGATCTCAAACTACTGAAACTTGTAGCACCTTCTGCAACACGGTCTGCACGCAACATGATTAATGACTTATCTTTTTTCAAAGATGCTTCAAAAGCCGCCTTTGTTGTATTTGCTGCTGCAAAAGCATCTGATTTACGCAAAACTTCATCCATTGTAGCTTGGCTTGGAGCAATATTTCTATTGATTGCTGCCAATTTATAAGCAGTATTAGTTTTTGCTTCAGTTACTTTGATGATGTGATAACCATAGTCAGTCTCAACGATTCCTGGTACTAAACCTGTTCCGCTCATGCCAAAAACAGCATTGTCAAACGGCTTCATCATCATGCCTGATTTGAATGGACCTAAATCTCCACCTCTTTGGGCAGAACCTTGGTCTGTGCTGTATTGTTGTGCCAACATTTCAAAATTCGCACCACCTTTGATTTGTGTAAGTACTCTTTCTGCTTGCATACGTGCAGCAACTTTTACCGAATCTGTGGCAGTCTTACCTGCTGCAATCAAGATATGACTTGCACGAGCAGTAAATACTGTATCTTTCTTGATACCACCATATTTGTAGATTGAATAAGTACTACCATTTTTGAATGGACCATAAATACCACCTACATTAAACGTTCCAATTTGTCCTTTTACAGATTCTGGCAATTCAGACGCAGTTACATAATAAGGAGTTTTTATGTCCGAATTCATGATAGCAAAAGCTGAATCATTTTTAGATACTGCCAATTCTTTTGCCAAATTCTTGATTTCTGTATAAAAAGATGCCGTATCATTCTTTGAAGGAATCACAGGGAAAGTTACGTATTGTAACGAACGAGTGTTTTCTCCTTTGAAATCGTCTTTGTGGGCATCCAAATATTTTTGCAAATCTGAATCTGATACCTTCACAGTTGAATCAACAATTGAATAAAAAGGAACGTACATATATCTTACGCTTGCCTTTGCTGTCTGAGCAGCATATTCTTTCTGAGCTTCTGCGTTAGTTGTGAAAGTTGACATACGCAACAAGTTTTCATACTTTGTACGTACACGATTTTGGCTAATGCTTTTCTCGAAATCAACCCATGCTTTTTGTTGCTCTGGTTTCATTTTCTTGAAGCCTTTCAAAAACTCAACTACAAATTGCTTGTCGAACTGACCAGTCTGTGGATTTGTAAATTGCTGACGAACTGAAGGGTCAATGTTATTTCCTTGAACCATGTCAGTCAATTCTTCTGGAGAAACTGCTAATCCTAAAGCATTGAATTCTTTTTGGTATGCAATTTCTAAAATTTGCTGATTCCAAACTTGGTCACGAATTTGAGCCATTTCTTGCTCATTTGCACTACGACCAGACTGAGCTGTGTAATTTTGAGCCTGAGCTTCAACTTGTTTTTGAAAATCTTGAAACATGATTGTTTCACCTGCGATTTCACCTAATTTTTGAGAATTTCCACCAAAAAATTTAGAATTTCCCGAAAATATATCTCCCCCAATGAGGAACAGAACCAAACTAATAGCAATTGCCGCTGCTGCAATTCCTGATTTCTCTCTAATTTTTGTAATTAATGCCATGCTTTCTTTTAAAAATTTAATTTATCAGTTCAAAACTGGGTGAATTTCTGTTTGAGTATCCGTCAGTTATAATAATGATTAGTAAGGAAACGAATAAAACCTCGTAATTTCAGACAAAAGAACCGCAAAATAATCACATTCTAAGCTAATATCAAAATAAGGTTTTGAATCATTCATTATATTTAGCTTTTACAAAAGCCTTGCCAAGTTCTTTTTTGTATGAAAACGGGGCATTTTCCTGACCTATGTCATTAAAATATGAGAAAATTTATACTTTTTAAGAAAATCGCTCAAATTTCTATTAATTAGCTTCAAAAAGGCGTTACCTAATTGGTACTTTTCCGTCTTCAAGATAGATGAAGTTGTTTAAACAGCTTCGATATAAATAACCACCTCAATAACTAAACCCATAATATTTGTTCAGAAAACTACTAATTTATGTTGAATGTTGATTACATAATGTTGACCAAGCATTTTTCAAATAAAACCTCTCCAGAAGAAGAGGTGCTATTGAAAAATTGGCTTGATTCTAACGAAGTCAACCAAAAGACTTATCACAGACTCAAAAGAGTTTGGCTTGAAAGTGCCGCTCCACCGATTCCTCGTGAGGTATTTGCAGAAAGAAATGCCTGGAAAAAAGTAATGGTGAAGATTGAAGCCGAAGATTTGGCAGTAAAAAAAAAGCTCAATGGTAGGCTATTTTATTTCCAAAATTTTTCAATAGCAGCAAGTATTCTACTGGTCTTGGGACTCATCGCCTACAAAGCATATTTCTACAATCCACTGATTACAACTACTAATGAGACTGCAAGTACTCAGGAAGTAACCCTGCAAGATGGTTCTTTGGTGAAATTAATGCCCAAAGCAACGCTTAGTTATCACAAACGCTTTTCAGATTCTTTGCGATTAGTTAACCTTGAAGGCGAGGCATTTTTCAATATTTCTCGAAACGAAAATAAACCTTTTAGGGTGATTTCTGGAGATGGAAAAACGCAGGTTTTGGGAACTTCATTTCTCATAAAACACTCTTCAGAAGAAATAGGCTTAGAAGTAGCCACTGGAAAAGTAAGTTTAGGGTCGATTAAAACGGGATTAGAATTAGTTGTAAATGCGGGTGAAAAAGTAGTATTGAAAGGCGGAGTAATCGAAAAAATACTTCCGCCCACGCCTCCACCACCGCCACCTGTAAAAAAGAAAATGAAGGCGAAGAAAAAGAAGAAAAAAGTTCGTAAAGTTATAGAACCATACTACGACCCAGATGTAATTTATATTTGGGACGGAAGTCTGAAATAAGAAAATGTATCAAAAAGGGCAATCGAATTTCGATTGCCCTTTTTGATTTCTCTCTCAGAAAAGCGTATTACAATTCCCAAACATCGAAAACTCTTCATTTCTTCTTCTTTTTAGTTTTGTACAACCTCGGATTTGATTGAAATTCCTTGGATTCGAGCATTTTTTTATCTTCTTCTTCTCGGTCTTTATGCAAAAAATCATCATCGTCCAGGGCAGGGGTTTCTTTCAATGCTTTCCAATCAAATTTTTCATCAATCGGTGTGAGGGCTTTTTTGGGGTCAAAAATTCTTGGGTCAACTGGCTGTGCATCGTAGGGTGTGAAGTCAGGTTCATTCGTGAAAAAATCTGAAAGGTCTGTTGCCCCTGCATCGTATTGGTTGAGGTACGGAATGCCAAAAATATTCCAAAATGTCTTGAATAAACTGCCAAAACTATAATGCTGATGCGAGAAATAATTTTTCTTCACAAAAGGAGAGTAAACCTGTAAAATACTTCGGTGTGCATCCACATGGTCAATGCCACCCTGAGAATCGTCTTCTGTTACAAAAATTGCCATGTTTTTCCAATAAGGCGTATGGCTCAGAAATTCTACTACTCTACCCAAAGCCAAATCATTGTCCGCCATATAACTTTCTCTGAACGGAAATCCAGCCTTCGGACGCTCGCCCGCACCGTGGTCATTGGGCAACATTAGTGGCAAAAATTGGGGTATTGTTTTACCTTCGCCCATAAATTTTTCCTTGAATTCTTGCATGAAAACAGAGGTTCTGTACTGGTCTGGAATTGCCATATTGTAAGTTGGAAATCGCCAAGAAGTATTTCGCCACATAGGGTCTGGCGAAGGATAATTGACCGAATACAATTCACCGCCAACTTTTAAGGTAGAATCATTAAAACTGCCTGCATCTTGTTCGGTGGTGAAGCCAAAATTGTAGAAAGAAACGCCATTTCGTTCGCAATGTTCCCACATAGAACCATCCTGATTGTAGTCTTCTGGGTAAAAACTTCCTGACGAACCCGTCATTGAGAATCTACCTGGGGCATCAGATTCTGGTTTATATTCTCGCTTGCCTCCATACGCTGCGGAGGTATGAGTTTCGACCCATTCGTTAGGGTAAACATTTGATAACCAGCGATGTCCATCTGCGGAATGGTCTGCATCAACATAGAAATTATCTGCCGTTCCAAAACGTTTTGCTAATGCCAAATGATTAGGCATCACTGTAGATTTCCTTACAGTAAAATTTCCTGCTTTATTTTTGAAGGTTTGGTCTTTGCCGTATCGAGCCAAAGCTGGTTCGCCGTTTCCATTTTTTAGCTGCCCAAAAACTTCATCATAAGTTCGATTTTCTTTCGAGATAAAAACGATATATTTTATCGGACTTTCTTTTTCTTTTGGGAAAACTGGAATCGGATTTAGTGTTTTTTCTGCTATGTTTTTATCATATTTTTCAAACAAAAAATTTTGCTGAATCACTCTTTCTGTTAGATTTTTTAGCTCTGAATCTTGCGGAATATCCAAAACTGTTACCGAACCTTTCATCAATGAACCAATGTAGCTTCCTTCTTCGCCCATCTTGAAATTTTTGCCTCCATTTGGTCCGCTTCCGAAACCCTTGGCGTTGGCTACAACTAACTTTTTACCATCTAAACTCACCGCTAATTTCGATGGAAACCAGCCTACGGGCAAATGCCCAACAACCTTCATACTCGGAACATCAACCACTCCGACCGCATTAATTCCAGATTCTGCCACGTATAAACGTTTATTGTCTGGCGAAAGAGCCAAGCCAAAAGGAATGATTCCTTTCCAGTTTTTTAATCTGCTATCTATTTGTAAATCAATATGTTGAATAATTTTATTTGACAAAATATCAATTACAGAAACATTGTCATTGTTGGCATTACTCACGAAAACGTACTGGTCGGTTGCTACAATTGAGTTCGGACTTGAACCACCAACTGCTGGGATTCCTTCAATTTTTTCTCCTACCAAAACTCCCGTTTTTATCTTAGCGATATTCGTGATTTTGTCTGAAATTTGATACGCCCAAACCGAAAAAGATTCGGGAGTGTTTGGGTCACCGAGGGCAGGAACTTCCAGATTTCCAATGCTTGTTCCTTCTTTCATTTCCTTGGTATTGTAGCCAAAAGCAGGTTTTTTCAAGTACGTTTCTTTGGGATTTTTTTTGTCTATGCCTTTCACAAAACTGTATTCAAACATTCCGACGTTGGCAACAAAAACCTTCTTCTCGTCTGGCGAAAGTGTGATACCAAAGGGATAACGACCCGTGGGAACATTATTGGTAACCTGTTTTTTCAAGACATCAATTACCAACATTCTGAAACCAATTTGGTCAACCGCATAGATTTTTGAGCCATCTTTTGTCATGACCATTTCGCCAATGTAAGCGTCATTATATTTGCCTCCACAATCAATTGTTCCTACTTTTTTATTGGTCTGAATTTCAAAAATATGAATCTTATTGGTCTGTCCACCAGCCACATATACGTACCGATTATCAGGCGAAATACACACACCCATGAAGACCGCAGCCAACAAATCGTCATCTGTTTGGGCAGTTTTGGGTATTTGAGAAATGATTGGATTTTCTGAAAAAATATTTTGTAAGATACTGATAGAGAATGGATTAGTGCCTGAATTGGCAGTTACGATTGTCTTTCCATCTGGACTCATGACCAAGCCATACGGATGCGGAGCGATGCGATAAGTTTTGCCTAAAGGTTTAATAATTCTACCATTTGGAATCACAGTTTCGCCCATTGGATTGATTTCACAAAAACGATTTCCAGCAGGAGTTTTAATAAGC
>JAAFJL010000140.1 GCA_013298865.1 Cytophagales bacterium
CACAGTTTCGTATTGAGTTTTGAGTGATTTTATCAGGCTCAAAACACTTTCTTTCGACTGTTTTTCATAATCTTGTATTTGTACTTTGCTCAACTGTTTTATCAGCGTTTCTATGGTTGTTTTTAATACAGAAATCTCCGTTTGCAAATTCATTAAAGGCGTATCAATATCTTTAATTTTCGACTGAGTTTCTTGCTCAAAATTTAAAGATAAATTTTTGATAAAATTCTCATTATCAGATACTTGCTTCTGTAAATTTGCTACTGAATTAAACAATTTCTCAAAACCTTCTTTGTCAGCTTTATTGAATTTTTCCCAAACAAAATCTTGTTCATGGGCATCTATTTTTAACTTAATTTCTTCCCATTTATTACGAATTAAAACTTTCGTTTTTTCCAAGTTGAGTACTTCCACAAAAATCTTTTCTACGGGCATTTGTGCAGCACGAATACGTGCGGGAATTTTTTGTAAATCTGTAATTTTGGATTTAATTTTAGCAATTTCAGCATTAAAATCATGCTCACCAACCGACAAACCAGGATGATGCACTGCTCCGCAAAGTGGACATTCATCGCCTTCTTTCAAATCAGTCGCATATTTTTGTAAAGCCTCTTGCGTATTGAGATTTTGTAATTTTTCAGACAAAATTTCTTGCTCATTTTCTATATTTTTTAGTAAAATCGCAAAGGTATTTTCCAAGATTTCGGATGTACAATTATTAGGGATTTGTAAGTTAAAATTTTTGTTAATTTCTTGAATTTTTTCAACTAAAAATGTTTGCTTTTGTACTAATTCTTTCTGCAAATTCTCTGCTTCTTCTTTTGTATTTTTCTTGGTTTCTTGCAATGAATCCATTGTCGAAAACCAAGATTTCACAGAACTAAATTCTTGAATATCAGGTAACTCTGATTTTAATTTATCATTCTGAATTTCAATTTCTTGCTTTTGGTTTTTCAAATTAACCAACTCTTCTTCTTTCGTTTTTTGTATTGTTAGACCACGTTCAATAGCTCCTGATTTTTTGGATAATTGTGACTGATTTTCTAAAATCTCAATCACTGTTTCCAATTCTTTTGCCTCAGAAAGTAAAGTCTCTTTTTGTTCATATTGTGGGCGTAAAATTTCGAGTTTCTTTTGGTCTTCTACCACCAAAGATTCTATGACTGCTAAACGATTTTTATTTTTATTGAAAATCTCCTCATTTCGCTCCAAAACAATTTGATTAGATTTCTTTATTTCTAACAAAGATTTAAACTGTCTCGAACAAATTTCGTAGGTTTTTAGCGTCGCTTCTTTTTGTGTAAAAAAATCGCTTTTTCCCTGTAAATCAATGACTTGTGTATTGAGGTTTTGTATTTTCAGGGCAACTTGTTTCAGTTCTGTTAGGGCTTTATCGAACTCATTTTCAATGGCTAATTGCTCGGACAAGGTCTGAATTTCTTGCCGAACTAATTTCAAATGATAGCCTTCATGAGCAACCATGTCGGGCGTAGCATCACCAAGGGACACCAATTGACCTTTAATATTTTCGAGTGTCAATTTATTTTTACTATTCAAACTCCCTACTTTCCGACTCAAATCGTATTTGTCCAAGTTGAAAAGTTCCTTCATCATCTTGGTGCGGTCATTGTCACGGAGTTCAATAAATTCCTGAAAACGCCCCTGTGGAATAATAATAGTTCTACGAAAATTCTCATAACTCAACCCAATCACTTTTTCTGCCACATCATCTGCCGTAATCGGACTCCATTCTCCATTCATTTTTAGGTACGCTTTCCGCTCGAAAGTCTTCACGTCCATGAAGTTCTTGGAGTTCCGTTTCCCACGTACCGAAAACCGATAATGTTCCGCATCTTTTCCTGCTAAGCATTCAAAATCAATACTTAAATCATCAGAACGTAGGTTCATCATGTTATAAGTACGGTCATCGCCTTTGTTATTGAGGCGTTCAGTGTCTCCGTACAAGGCAAAAGTGATAGCCTCCAAAATAGAAGATTTTCCACTACCCACAGCACCAAAAATTCCGAACAAAGCAGCCTCAGTCAGTTGGTCAAAATGAATTTCTTGCTCAGTTTTATAAGAGTATAAACCTTTGATTTTTAGGTACTTGGGTATCATTGTGAGGGGATTAATTGAAAGTTTTAGGATTTTTTTTGAAAGAAAGATAATTTTGAGGTAGGGACGAATAGCATTCGTACATTGTGGCATTTGATAGGGGTTGTGTAAAAAGTCTAAAGTTAAAAGTTGAAAGTATTTTCCGCCAAATAATATTCCGAAATAGTTTTTGAAATCTTATTCTAAGGTATATTATTTGGAAATATTCAATTTTACAGAATAATATTTCTGCTTAAAACTTTTAACCGAGCGACGGTCGCTCATAGACTTTAGACTTTTTACACAATCCCCTACATTATTCATTTTATAAAAACTGTCAAAGAGTCAAGATTTACTCCACATAATCCAAATCCTTTGTGAATGTTTCTGCTACTCGGCTTGTTGCCCAGAGTGCTAATACAAAGCAAATCATGCCAACAATCAAGGCTGACTCTATGATATTTTCTTTATTTTCGCCTGCTAATGCTTGGAAACCCCATGTGATTGGAATCACTGCCCCACGTACAAAGTTCGGAATTGTTGTAGTAACTGTTGCACGAAGATTTGTGCCAAATTGCTCTGATGCCATCGTAACAAAAATTGCCCAATATCCTCCAAAGAAGCCTAATGCAAAGCAAATTGCGTAGAATAAACTGGTTGAAATACCATCCAGATTCAAATATAATAAAGTGAAAACAATACAAGCGACGATGAAAATTGTTACTGCTTTTTTCCTGCTTTTGAAAAATTGACTTACTAAACCAACAGAAAAATCTCCTGCCGAAAGCCCCAAATATCCAAACATAATGGCATCTCCGCCCGTTACTTTCTCGCCTTGTACATGAAGAATTCCTGAAATTTCTGGAGCATAAAAAATCAAAACACTGACAATATACCAAACTGGAATACCGATGAGAAAGCAATAAAAATATTTGAGGAAACGCTTTGAATTGGTAAACAAACTAAAGAAATCACCTCGTTTAGAAGATGACGAAGCATTCTGATACATTTTTGATTCAAAAGTTCCAAATCGTAATAATAGCAATAAAATGCCTAATATTCCACCAATTACGTACGATGCTCGCCAAGTGTTTTCTACATCAACAAAAGCTCTGAGCCATTCCCAACTTTGGGCAGATTTATAGAGTAGTCTTGCCGTAACAGCACCCAATGCCCCTGTTCCTGCTACTAATAATGTTCCAATTCCTCTTTTTTCACGGGGGAGTGTTTCATTCACGAGGGTGATACCTGCACCTAATTCACCCGCAAGTCCGATACCCGCAATGAAACGAAGAACCGCATAAGCAGTTAAATCATGGACAAATCCATTGGCAAAATTTGCAACTGAGTACAGTAAAATAGAACCAAAAAGAACAGATTTTCGTCCCTGTTTGTCGCCCAAGATGCCCCACAGGATTCCTCCAAGCAGCATCCCGAACATTTGCCAGTTGAAGAGTGTGCCACCTTGTACGACTAAATCTTTAGCATCTGTGACGCCTAAACTGTTCAAGCTGGGATTTCTGACAACTCCGAAAAGAATTAAATCATAAACATCAACAAAGTAGCCGAGTGCAGCCACGGCGATTAGAATTTTAGCATTTTTGGAAATAGTAGCTGAAGCCATGTGTTATTGAAGAAGTTGGTAAGTTTGAAAAGATGATATGTTGCTATTGTTTAAAGCTAATTGTCAAAAATCAGAAAAGCAAGGATATTTACTATCATTCTCCTTTTCGTTTCACAATCAAAAACCAATTATTATCTAATTCTAAATAGCCAAATTCGTAGCAAAATGTATAGGTATCTCCTTTTTTATTGGTGTAATTATGGGTATGATACTGAAAATTATAGCCCTTTTGCAATAACCTGTCACGAGTAGTTTTGGTCATTTCTGTGCCTTCTGGCAAAAGTTCTTCGAGTATCTTTCGGTTTTTTTTCAGAATGTTATTGACATTTTTCACAAAAACATTAATCTCTGAATTGAGCAGATTATTATAATTATTCCGACAATAATCATCGCAAAATTTCTTGTCTACTCGCCCCTGAACGGGTTTCTGGCAGGATAAGCAAAGTTTTTCTTGTGTTAGCATCTTTTTTTCGGTTAATGGCTCTTTTCGGTTCTTTTCGGTACACGGTTAACGGTAAATGGTGAACGGTTTTTTCGGGTAATTTTTAGTACACAGTTAACGCTAAATGGTGAACGAATTGGCTACTAAGAGAAATATGTAGCGAAAAAACCGTGTACCGTTGACCGTTCACCGTGTACCGAAAAAAACCGTTTTCCGTGAACCGAAGAATACTCAAAGATAAGAAAATTTATCCGTTTTTAAACGGTTACAAACGGTTACTTTCGTAAGTAAATGGATAGCAACCGACTATGTTTTTGACGAGGTGCAAACTTTGTGATGTCGAACGGTAAGAAGCCCAAGACTGAGATAAATAAATATTCATTTGGGAACGTGACTAAATAGAAATCATGCTCTCGTAAACATTCACGAAAATGTACGCATTAAAAAATAAAGTTCAATTGATTGGTAATTTAGGAAATTCACCAGAAGTAAAAGACATTAGCAATGGTAAAAAAATGGCTCGCTTCAGCATAGCGACCAACGAATCATATCGTTCGGCAAAAGGCGAACGCATCACAGAAACACAGTGGCATAATTTGGTAGCTTGGGGAAAAGTAGCTGAGATTGTAGAGAAATATCTTCACAAAGGTTCAGAAGTTGCCATTGAAGGAAAATTAGTCAACCGTAATTATTTAGACAAAGAAGGAAACAAGAAATATATTACCGAAATACAAGTAAATGAGGTGCTGTTATTTGGAGAAAAATCCAATGTAATTCCTTTTTAAAAATCTTTAGCTCTTGGCGAAACAGTTGCTAAGTTTTAAGTTAATAAGTTGCCAAACCAGAAATCAATTTTCTACCTATTTCAATTAATGTTCCACCGAAGCTACACCAATTACTTATTACTGAAAACCAAGAGCTAAAACCCAAGACTTTACACGTGATATGCCTATTAATCGAAGAAAGTTTTACACCTATAATTTTTTATTTACACAATGTATCTGAGTAAAACTCATCATTTCTTTTTCAAGCGATGATAATTTACGTAATTTGTATTACGATTCCCATAAAATACCACTTGAAAATCCGTGAATACAACTGTAATTATAGCTAAGCAAGAGAAAATAACAGTCGAAGTTATTCGTGAAGCCCTAACGTCTGAGGGTTATGACGTGAAAGCGACAACCTCATCAAAACAGGAAACTTCCGAATTACTGAAAAAATATAATCCTGATTTGCTGATATTAGGTTGTGAACTTTCGGGTATGACCAATATGGATGCACTGAAATCTCTGACGATTAGTTCTAATACAAAGTTGATTATGTTTACCCGTAATTCAGATTTGGAAGAAGCTCTTTTGGCAATCAAGTTGGGCGTAAGTGGGTACGTAAATGTTGACATAGATTTAGCAGAATTAATGCTTTGTGTAAAAGCAGTTCTGAATGGTTCAAAGTATTTTTGTAGTATTACTCGTAACACACTCTTCATGTTGGACGGTCAGCAACAAGCCGCCAGACCTATCAAAAACAGTAAACTCTCCGATCAAGAAAATCGTATTTTGAACTTAGTAGCCGAAGGCAAAACCAATGACGAAATAGCCGATAATCTAAGCATCGCTCCGAACACAGTCAACAATCACCGAGCCAATATTCGCAAAAAATTAGACCTTAAAGGTGGCAAAAGTATCTTATTACAATATGCGATTTCCCAGAAAAATTATTTTGGGTAGGAGGGGCAATTTGGCAATTTGAAGATGTGATAATTTGGAAATTAATGAAATTTGCAAATATTCTACCATAAGATAGACTAAGACTCAATTACCCTCTTGTTAACTCAATATTCATTTTGTCAATCACGTTTTTCCAATAGATTTTCATTTCCTCTCTTTGAGTATTCTCATACAATCTTGTCTGATGAATAACGATGGACGCTTTCCCTTTTGAATTTGTAATCCTAAGTTCCACGGTACTCGGTTTTTCCCAATGTGGCGGTTTCCAAGAAAGTCTAAAATGGCAATCAGGTTTAAAAGTCGTCATTTTCCCCTCAATACCTTCTTCGGTTCTGAAAGATTTATTCAGTTCAAAATCAGCCATGTCAATTGTTCCCAACCAAACTAAAAAGCCCGATTCAGAAAGGATAAACTCCCAAAGCGTATCAACAGAAATTGGAAAGGTCTTTCTGATGGAATACTGAAATCCTAATTTTTGAGTGTCTTTTTTTTCCATTACATTAACTCGTTTATTTTCAACACAAAAATGGTCACACCTAAGATGTGACCATTTTTATAAATTTACAAACTACTATTTGAAGTCATTATAGAAAAATTGTTCTTTGATGATTTTTCCATTTTCTACTTCAAAAATACCAATTTGTTCTTTCATTTTTCGACCTTTCCCTTTTATCGTTACATCCATACCCGATGCACAAGCGAAATTGTACATCGTAACGATTGGTTCATTACAAAAACCTCCATGCATAGCTTCGATTAACTGAAAATACTGACCCTCTTTTTGCCTCATGGCGATAATTCCTTTCACAGAAATTGGTAAGTTTGAGTCATTTTCTGGCTCAATACTAATGGCATCTACTGAGTATAATTCGTCCTGAATTTGCTCTAATTGACCTCTCTGAGCTAATTCGTAATAACGATTAGCGACTTCTTGTGTTGTCATGTTCTTATTTTTAAATTGTTGTTGAAACAAAATTAAAATCCACTTTTGACAACAGTATGTCAGGGGTTAATTGGAGCTATATTTTTTTTTCAAATACTGTTCAAAAGTAATATTCTGAGGAATGAAGTTTTCATAAGTAAAAGTTAAACTTCTAATTTTTGATAATGAAAACGAACGCAATTCTTTTTTCAACCTACAAAATGCTACCAAAACCCATTCATCATTGGTATTACTAAAAAGGGCAAAAGGTTCTAATTCTCGTTCAGAAGCTACATTTAAAGCATTAGTATAATTAATCTTGATGACTAAATTTTCTAATAATGCTTTCTGAATCCTCAGTAAATATTTGCTTTTGTCACCTGTCTCTGTATAGAACTTTGTAATTGCCACCTTGTTTTCAAGAGATTCTATTCGACTTTTTAGTTGATTAGGCAACACAGATTTTATCTTTTGAATAGCAGAAGAAAATTCATTGACTAAAGATTCATCCTTACAAGCCTTTATTAATAATTCGGCAGTAATGAGTGCGTTAGCTTCATTTTCGGTAAACATCACAGGTGGAATTCTGTAACCTTCCATGATGCTGAACCCTTTGCCTTCTTCTGTAACAATCGGAACACCTGCTTCTTCCAAGGCTTTTATATCTCGATAAATTGTTCTAACAGAGACGCCAAATTTATCAGCTAATTTAGTAGCTGTCAATATTCTTTTGGATTGTAATTGAGTTAATATTGCCGTTAGTCGAGATAGTCTTTTTATATCATTATCGTTCATTATGATTGCTTCAGAAATGTTAATTATAAGAGTATTCGCAATTTCTAAAAAATGTTGCGTTTTGTATCAATTCTCCCCCAAAAAACTATCTTTGAGGAACCATTTTATTTAAAATACTTCTGAAGGAAGTCTAATTCTCAATCATGCCCCGTAAATTCACAGCAACCATCAATCGGAATCCGATTTTTCTTACGCTATTTGCTTCTGTTACTGCCTTTTTTACCTATATGTGTTTCTACCCATTTAGGCGGGCATACACGGCGGCAACGTATGAGGATTTAGTGTTTTTTGGCGTGAATTTCAAGATACTCATTATCACGGCACAAGTCTTGGGTTTTGCTGTTTCTAAAGGTTTAGGAATTAAGTTTGTTTCGGAAATGTTGCCTCAAAATCGTTCTCGTAACTTATTGATAATGATAAGTTTATCTTGGATTTGCTACTTATTTTTTGCCCTAACTCCTGCACCGTACAATCTCTTTTTCATCTTCTTGGCAAGTCTTCCTTTGGGCATGGTTTATGGCACGATTCTGGGGTTTTTAGAAGGTAGAAAAACGACAGATTTATTGGTAGCTGTCCTGACTGCTTCGTTTATTATGGGTTCTGGATTTGCCAAAAGTATTGGTAAATGGGTAATGACGAGTCTCGAAGTATCTCAGTTTTGGATGCCCTTTGTGGC
Organism: Cytophagales bacterium; assembly: GCA_013298865.1. Taxonomy (GTDB): domain Bacteria; phylum Bacteroidota; class Bacteroidia; order Cytophagales; family Spirosomataceae; genus JAAFJL01. Next base: position 8,284 of record JAAFJL010000140.1, read on the forward strand.
TTGTGCAATTATGATTGTTCCCTTCGGGATTTGTGCTTGGTTGATGGGACAAATTCCTCCGCCTACCGAAGAAGACAAAGAAAATCGAACCGAAAGAAAACCTATGCAAAGGTCTGATAGAAAGGCATTTATCAAAGAATTTGCTTTGAGCATGACTATTTTTGTAATCTCTTATGTACTACTGACTACCTTCCGAGAATTCAGGGATAATTTCACGCCTGAAATCTGGAAATTACTTGGCTATGGCAATAATTCAGCGATTTTTACGCAGACAGAAACACCAATTGCCATTACCGTTTTGTTGATGATGGCTGCAATGCGATGGGTACAAAACAACTACAAAGCCTTCGTGATTATTCAAATTTTGATGTTGGCAGGGGGCATTTTGATTGGCGTGAGTACCTTACTTTTTCAGCAAAAAATCTTGTCTCCCGTGGCATGGCTGACTACTTTGGGTTTGGGCGTATATATGGCTTACGCCATGTGTAATAGCCTATATTTTGAACGAATGATTGCCGCCTTCAAGAAATCTGGAACGGTGGGATTTCTGATAACCTTTGCAGATTATTATGCTTATATTGGAAGTATTTTGGTGTTATTTTACAAAAATTTCTTCCAAAAAAGCATTAACTATCTCGATTTTTTTATTATTCTATCTTATTGTATATCAGTGATTTATGTTATATTAGTTGCACTTTCGATGTGGAGTTTGAGTGTAAAAAAGAGGCATCTTGAATAGTTAAATTAGACTATACTTTGGTGGCTTTGCTCCACTTCTTTGAATTATACCTCTGGCTTCCAAATCTAACTTTACGGTTTCGCCGTACCATTGGACATTTCCTGTAAAAGTTTTGTTCAATCTGACATAAAGTTCCTCCATCAATTCTGTGTGTGTTGGGTTCAATTCTTGCAGAATTTCCAACATAGTCGTTTTCATCATTTCATATTTCTCAAACGGAATAACTTTATTGACTTTTCCAGCTTCTGGATGCAAGGTTTGGATTTTATTTTCAGTCATTTTTAGTTGGATTTTTTGCAAAAATGTAGATAAAAAAGTACTTATTACTGAGCTTTTTTGGGGAAGTCAGTTTATAACGTTCCCCCCCCCTCAAAACTCCAAAACTACCTTCCCAATGCTCTGCCCCGAACACAAATAATCAATGGCATCGTATAGAGATTCAATGCCTATAAATTTTCTGTCATCGAGCTTGACTTTTAGTTTTTTTGATTCGTATAAATCTAAGATTCTGCGACTTGCTTCATCATGAAATTCTGTGTAAAGGGCATTCTGAAAGCACCTAATTTGGGCGGCTTTCCAATAAATTTGTTCGTATATACGTGGGCGAGTGATGCTTGCGGGTAAGCCTTCACCACCCATATCAGAGGCATAACCAGACACAACTAACCGTCCTCGGATGGCTAAATTATCAATTAATTGGTCAAATAAATCTCCGCCTACGGTGTCATAAATGAGGTTTATGCCATTGGGAAAGAGATTTTGTAATTCCTCTCCCACATTTTCAGATTTATAATCAATCACATAATCACAACCGAGGGTATGCAAGAAATCTGCCTTTGCTTTTCCTCCACAAATCCCTACTACTTGATTCCCAGCCATTTTTGCAAATTGTACTACAAATTGCCCCAAACCTCCTGCGGCTGCCGAAACGGCAACGACTTCATTTGTCTTCATTTGTCCAACTTGTTCGAGAGCCACCAAAGCCGAAACTGCCGTTGGGCGGAGGGCTACGTATTCGGGATTGAGGCTATTGATTTTCCAAACTTTTGAGGCATCTTCTACTTGATATTCTCTGTACCCTTGTCCAAATCGTGTAGTAGAAACAGCATCACCGATTTGAAAATTTGTGACATTTTCCCCAACTTCTACCACAGTCCCGATGGCTTCTACACCTAAATCAATCGGTGGTTGGAGGAATCTGTAAGGCACTTCATTGCGGATAATGGCACGGTCAAAAAGCCCATTGATACCCGCAAAGTGATTACGAATAAGTATCTGATTATCAGAAATTTGCGATATTTTCTCTTCAATAATTTCTGCCCCTTGTCGAACGGTATCAGCAAATCGCAAAGCCCTGAGTTTTCGGGAGGTATAGGTTTTTGTCATGGAGAATTTTAGTTTTTATTTTCAAAATATATTGAGATTTTCATTCTCTAAAACTCAATGGTTTCAATATTTTCCAAAAACATTTGAATATCCTTTGGGGCATCAGAAGTTCTGAGATTCTGGAAGTTATTTTTAGGCATAAATTGTTCGAGAATCGGTAAACATTCCTCTAAATCATTTTGTCTAATACCAAAATTATCTCCGCAAATTAAGTCAAATCCAAAGTCGGAATATAATTTGATTGCCCGAAAACTTGAAGGTTGTGTGTGCAAAAGTATAGGATAGTCTTCTTGGGCTAAGTTTTTCATGATAAGAGAAAATAATGCTCTACCGATGCCTTTACCTTCATAATTTTTATGGACTTTAAACCACTGGATTGTGTTAAATTTATCGTATGCTTTCCATAATAAACAGGTAGCAATTGGCTTATCTTGTTCATCACAAATAAAGAGTGTTTTTGCGAAAAAACTCTCTTCTTTCCCTCCATAAGTTGTATTAAAATAATCCACCATAAATGAGTCATATTCTTTTGCTAATGATTCATCATCAAAAGGAAATGCTTTCCAAATAGGGAGTTCATCAGGTCTGCAATTCCTTGCAAAATAGCCATCTGGTAGATTCCTGAGAGCATTTTCGTTCAATTCTTTGCATACCATAAAAATATTTTTATCGGGTATTTCTTCTTCTGCCATGGGTTAAATTTTACTTCAATTTGTTAATATTTTATAGTCAATTTCAACTCCTCAAATTCCTTTACCAAGCCCTGTTTTGCATCATCAAAAGTTAAGTTTAGCCATATTCTATCCGATTTGATAAAGTTGATTTTCTCCTGTCCTAAAAATACTTGCGTGAAGTTATCATCATTGATAGTTGAAACAAAAAAGTCAACTTTTGTTAGTTCCTTGATTCCATTTCTATGATTGGTTGGCTCGATTTCATTCTTCTTTTGACCTTTGAAAGGTAGTCTAAAAGTCCAAGGAAAAGAGGGTTGATACTCATTTTTTAAAATATCAATCGTCATTCCTTCTGGAAAATAGGCGGGTTGATATTTGAAGGCATTTTCAAAGAGTTTATCGGTTTCGTCCGTATTCACAAGGCAAAGCCCAAAAGGTGAAAAACCATTAAAATGATAATTTGCCCTTTGCCAAAGTCCAATCGGTTTGATGAGTTCGCTATTGATTTCAGTTTCATCATGCACCCAAAGAATTTCCATAAAAAAGTTCTCAAAATAAAACTTTCGATTCGTAGTTCCTTGTCCAACATGAACACGGTTACTGCCTTCTTTCAGTCCAAATTCGACTAATTGGTCAGCAATTTTTCCGTTATCATTTGTGAATATGAAGATATGGTCTGATGTCATTTTGTTTTGGCTAAAAAAGACTCAGTTGTTCATTCTGTGGAGGTTTCTCAAATCCTTTTATGGTTCTACCACCATATTTCCAAGCATCATCTCTTTCTTTTTGAAGGACAGATTCAAAATTATCGTTTGGGACAAAATTCTCTTCCGCTTTTTGAGCCAATTTTGTTAATTTCTTGATGGCTTCTTGCTTATCTGTTTCACCCATTTTTGCTTTTTCAACCGATGATTTTAAGGCTGAAATCGTCTCGTCATACACACGTGTAGGCACTGGAAAAGAAGATTTGCCATTTTTACTGCCGTGGGCAAAGGCAAAACGGGCGGGGTCAGTGAAGCGTGAAGGTGTCCCGTGGATGACTTCGCTTACCAACGTTAGGGATTGTAAGGTTCTTGGACCGAGTCCGTTGAGGAGTAATAAATCTTCAAATTTCTGCGTTTCGTTTTCTTGGGCTAACCACAAAATACTGCCCAGACGCTTCAAATCGACATCTTTGGCTTTCATATCGCAGTAAGTCGGTAAAACCATGTGCTTCACTTCTGCCAACATTTTTTCGGGATTTTCTTTCGCAATATTCAGAATAGCCTGTTGCGAAGGCTGGGCTAATTTATCCACTAAATTCAAAATCTCGCCTTGATTTTCGCCACAGATTGCCGTGTGTGGTTCTTCTACGAATGATTTTATATTATCCGAATTCCAATGATAACGTCTGGCTTTTGAGGTTTCAGTTTGCATCCCTTGTTGTATCACCGACCAATCGCCTTTATTGCTTACTACAAAACTATGGAGGTATAAATTAAAACCGTCTTGCACGGCTGTATTATCCACTTTTGCACTCAATTTACTACATCTTGCCAATTCGTTTCCGTCTAAACCTGTCTTGTTTCCCACTTCAATCAATTGGCTCGGAGTTAGTAAAGAATCTTTGCCTTTTCCTCCACAAACATAAATTCCCAACTCTTTTGAATGTGGGTTGAGGGCTTTTTTCAGGGCAGACATCACGGCTGTGGTTACACCCGAAGAATTCCAGTCCATGCCAATGACCGACCCAAAACTTTGAAACCAAAACGGGTCGGAAAGCCTTTGGAGAAAGCCTTGTTGCCCATATTCCAAAATGATAGATTCCACAATGGGAAGGCTCAATTTAGTCATTCTCTCAAATAACCACGAGGGAATACTACCCCCCATAAGGGCTAAATCTGCCGAACCTGAACGTTTCATTTGATTTTTTTATTTAATTACGGTATCGACATTTACAACCTCAAACCTTGGGTCAAGATTAAAATATTCTCTAAGAATATGAGCGTGACTTACACCATAAGCAATCAATATCCTTTTTGTATTCTGGTCAATTCTGTTTAGGGCATTCCTAAATATTTTTAAATCCCTGAAACTCTCAACACTACTTAGTTCTGCTCCCACCTCAGCGGCGTTCAGTAGTAAATTCCCAAGCCTATTAGTGTAATACCCTTTTTTCAAATTTTCAGGCTTGTTCAATACTTTATACATCTGTCGCAGGCTAACATTTGGACTAATTTGCCAATAAGGACTTAATTCTTTTTGAATAGTTGTCAAAATCTTAGTTCCAGCAGAATCGGCATCAACGAATTTCTTACTCATGGCATACTTTCTAATCTCTTTCACAAAATCAAAATATGATTTTTCGTATTGATGATTAAACGTTCTCAAACTATCTCTAATATCAGGGTCGTTCCAATCAATACCTTTCACTGCATTGGGTAAATTTAGCATAGAAGACAATCGTACTCCAATTTGATAATATTCGTTATTTAGTAACCAAGCATAATCGCCTGTAGGTTGTTTGTTAAATTCATGATAATCCTTGTAAATGGGGTCTAAATATCGGTCATTTTCAGGAGTAAACTCCATGAGAATTTGGTCAGGGTTAAATTTTTTTAATTCTAATAATATCTCATTCAATTCCTTACTTTTTTTAGGGCTTGTTACTGAATCCCCATTCATGGCAAAAAAATGAATAGTCCCCAGTACCAGCACTTTTATCTTTTTATTTTGAGCAAATAAATTACTTGTTGCAAACAAGATCAAGAAAATAGTAGCTAATTGTTTCATAATCAAGATATTTGGTAAGATTATTTGATGTAATTGAAAACTTTGGGATTCAGTTGTTGTGTATTTTGCAAGTGTCATTGCTTAACATCGAAAAACGAGCATCGACCAACGAACATCAAATCATTTTAAAACTCCACTTCAATTCTTGTAACTCCCAGATTATCAATGGCAAAGGTGATATATTCTGAACTTTCTACTCTTTTGAAATTATATGTTTTGGCTTGTCCATTTACTTTTAAACCTACTGGTTTTCTGCCCGTTGGCAATAAAATCTCCCAGTCTGCTTGTGTGCCTGTGCCTGTGTAAAGGACAGTTAATTTATTATTTAGAAACTTATATTGGTAGGTAAAATACGTTTTTGATGCTTCGTATTTTGCCGTTACCAAAACCTCTTTTTCGTTGGTGGCTTCCCAACGGGGAGATATTTTCACTTTTTCAAACATCGTTGCGGTGTCTTTTATACCCGCCAGTCCTTCCAACAAAGCAGCAGTTACGGCAGCAGCACCCCAACGGTCTGGAATTCCAAACGATAAATCATCATTCGTTTTGT
>JAAFJL010000141.1 GCA_013298865.1 Cytophagales bacterium
TTCTTTTTTATAATTACCCCAAATATATTTGACTGTGGCAAAAGGTACATTTAGCTCTTGGCTGATTTCAGCGTGCTTTTTCCCTGATTGACGTAACGATACAATCTCCTTACGAATAGCTAACGGAGTGGCTTGTCCCATCTATTTTGAATTTAACAATATGTCAAAGAACGAAAAACTAAGTCTTTATGTCTATACTAAATCTAAAACTTAAAGACGGACAGCAACATCGAAAAACTAACATCGAACCTAATATGAACTTCAAACAACTAAACATCTCCCCTACCCAAGCCCTCCAAAATGCTGGTTGGGACTGGATGTTGGGCGAAAATACGCTGCCGTATATCACAAACGAAATGATTGTGGTATCTGAAAAAGAAGCAGAAAACTATTACGAAGCTGCCAATCAATTATACGAAATGTTCATAGAGGCGGCTCAGTATGTGATTGATAATGAGAAATTTACGGAGTTGGGCATTCCTGAAAATTTAGTAGAATTGGTTAAATATTCTTGGGAAAATGATAAAAATTGGCACCTCTACGGACGCTTCGATTTGTCTGGTGGCTTGGATGGCAAACCTATCAAACTCATAGAATTCAATGCGGACACTGCTACTTGTATTCCTGAAACTGCGGTGGTACAATGGGCATCTTTGAAAGCAAATGGACTGGACGAAAGTTCACAATTTAATACACTTTATGAGTCTTTGAGAAGTCAATTTGAGGAGTTGAAAAGCCAAAATCCTGAGTTTGAACCTACGCTTTTGATTTCTACGATGGAGGGTTATCCAGAAGATGATACCAACATGAAGTTTTTGGGAGAAGCCGCCTACGAAGCAGGTTTTGAGGTAACGTACGAGTACATTGAAAACGTAGAATTTTCGGTTGAAGAGGGCATTTATCAGAAAAATGAAGATGGTAGTTTTACTAAATTTGACTATTGGTTCAAGCTCGTTCCTTGGGAATATATTGGTTGGGACGAACCCGAATTAGCCAAAATTCTGACAGACATTGTAACGAACAAAAAAGCCCTTGTGATGAATCCAGCCTACACTTTATTGTTTCAATCGAAAGGAATTTTGAAAGTTTTGTGGGATTTATTTCCCAATCATCCACTTTTATTGGAGACTGATAATTATCAATTAGTGAATAAATCTTGTGTAGAAAAAGTATTATTCGGGCGTGAGGGAGCAAACGTAAAAATCCTTTCGTCCGTAGGCGTTACGCTCGAAAAAACGGAAGGAGATTATTTTGAGCAAAAAGCCATTTATCAAGAATACACCGAATTTTTGAGTGATAAATCAGGCAAATATTACCAAGCAGGCGTATTTTTTGCTGGCGAAGGAGCAGGTTTAGGGTTTCGGTGTGGCGGAAAAATCATTGATAATAAGGCACAGTTTTGTGGGCATTTGGTGGGGTAAGGATTATGACATTTTACTAATCTAAATATCCATTTCTACATCAAAAAAGGTCGTTGAATTATGTTCAACGACCTTTAAAACTCAGATTAAAAACTCTATTTTTTATCTGCTAACTCCTTTTTAACAGAATGTACAAAATCTACTGAAACACCTGCAATATCTGATATTTGGTCAATAGTATGTTTTGCTTCTTGCAAAAGGTAAGTAACGAAGGTTGCCTTACCTTTGTTAAGACCAATCATGTAAAGAATGTCTCTTTCTTCACTAATAAAATTTGCGATGCTGTCCATAACGTCAATTAATTTTAAATCTAAGTTACGTAATTGAGCTAATACACGCAACTGGTTGAAATATTTTTTAAATGTAAAGTCTCCCTCAGAAGTCTCTTCGATTCGCTGAATTATTTGTTTTAGGGCTTTTTCAGTTTCTTCATTTTTAAAATTTGCCAGAACCCCTAAAATGATTTCTTCAGGTTTATTGGATTTTAAGAAAATCTCGTAGTCAAGTTCAGAAAATGAGATTAACGGATACTCAAAAGTCATTCGTTTCCTTATGAGATTAGGCGACATTCTGGGAGTACCTTCACCAATATAAATGACAAATTGCTCTATCGGAATTTTATACTTTCTATCAAGCATAATGAAATAGTCTGCCATTCTGTGAGCCATTTCGAGTTCATCAGCTACCTGAAACTCAATTTGAAGAACAAATGTATTGCCGTTTATGTCAGTAATTTTTTCTAAAACATCTGCTTTACGTTCTTTTGTATGCTGAACATAATCGGGTAATTTTGTTGATGAAACCGCCGTTATCCCCAAAATATTTTTTATTAAACTCGGGATTACGGCTTGGATATTTTCCTTTAAAATTTTATCGTATTGGTTTCCTTGCTGTTTTTGGTTAGGTATTTTCATAAGGTAAAGATATTAAAAATCATTGATAACAAGGCACAGTTTTGTTGGCATTTGGTGGGGTGTGGATTTAGAAATCTTGTCATTGTGAGTGAAACGAATCGGAGTTTCGTTAAACCAATCTGTTAGCTTACGAGCAAAAAACTTCAAGCTCACTTTCATCAGTCTAACAGATTGCTTCACTATGTTCGCAATGACAATACACAATCCAATCTACTTTTAAAAAGTATATTTTCAAAATCTGAATTATTAGAGTTTCAATCACAAAAAAATAACAACTCCCAAAATCAATATGCAACTAACTAAAGAAGATATTATGACGATACTTGGTTCACTTGAGTTTACTAAAAAATCTTATGAGGACTACGATAAATACCCGTCATATGAATTTAAACAAGAACAAGTTTTGAAAGTAAGTAATCTCATTTGCAAAATGACGGTTATTCTTGAAAATTTCAAAGAGTAACCATCTAAGATAATGACCTTCCACCCCCTCCCAACCATCCAATCCATGCTCAATCTCTACGAAAAACCTCGTACAGATGAGCGTTTTCAGGCGTATCTCAAATTGCTTCAAGGAGATTCTAAGGGAGATTTAGTAATGCCCATTGGTGGTTATAATCCGATGGCGAAAGAGGGTTTGGTTCTGAAATTGAAGGAGTTGCAAACCTTGAAGGCAGAGCAAATTATGGCGGAAGTTTTAACGGACATTAATCTTCAAATATCTGATAATCAGCATCCTACCACATTCAAAGTTGCCCTCAATTTATCGGATGATTTACAGGGTGGTTGGACAAACCGTTTCACGAGTGATTATGATAGTAAGTTCAAAATAAATGCTTTGGTGAACCGTCAATTCTGTACGCCAATCTTCTGGTCGAGCGAGGAATTTACGGAGGAAGTCATAAAACAGAGAGTAGCTGAGTACGTTTTCAGAACGGTTTATTGGTTGGAAAATCCCAAACCAAAAACCTTGAAAGATTGTGTGGAACAAGAGCAATTTGTAGCTCAGAAAACTGGGCTTACGAGTCAGAAATGGCATTTTGAGACATCAGAAGATTTTTATCAAAAACATCAAGACAGTGATAATTACCACTTAATTTTTAACTTTTTTTACGGAAATGATGCCTCTAAATCATTGGAATTTCCATGTTTTTGAGCCTATTTTCTGAGTAAATATTTAGAAACTAAGCCAATAGCCATTCAAACCATCTCATCCAACAAAATCCGAAAGGTTGTCCCCTTCCCTACTTCTGAGTTCTTGATAAACAGTTTCCCAGAATGATAGTTTTCGATGATTCTTTTGGCTAAAGTCAGCCCCAAACCCCAGCCTCTGCTTTTGGTAGAAAACCCAGGATTAAAAACTTTACTCAGATTCGCTTTACTGATTCCTTTGCCTGTGTCCGAAATATCTATGGCTATTTGGTTATTTTTAGTAGGTCTCAAAACAACGTTCAAACTACCGATTCCGCTCATTGCATCAACGGCATTTTTGCAAATATTTTCTATGACCCATTCAAATAAATACTTATTAATTTGGACTCTTTGTCCTTGTAACTGATTGTCTATCTGAACGTTAACTTTTGTGGAAATGCGTTTCGTGAGGTAGTCCAGAAATGTTTTTACGGTTTCAAAAATATCTTCTTCTTTCAAAACTGGTACAGAACCAATGTTAGAAAAACGTGTCGTGATTACATCTAATCGTTGAATATCTTTTTCCAATTCCTTCACAATTTCGGGGTCATAGGTAGGGTCTAATTTAAAAAATTCTACCCATGCAGTTAGTGAAGAAAGCGGTGTGCCTAATTGATGAGCCGTTTCTTTTGCCAAGCCAACCCAAACCCGATTCTGCTCTGCTCGCCGAGAAAAATCAAATGCCATGTACGCCAAAAAACCGAATAATAATACAATTGCCAATTGCCAGAGTGGATAATAGCGAAGTTGTTTCAACAGAGTAGAGTTGCCATAGTACATCACATCTTTAGAGCCAAAACCGTTGTCTATTTCAATGGGCGTATTATCTTCTCGGACAATTTCCTCAAGTCTTGTTTCAAGAAATGCTTGTTTCTCTTTTGCATGAAGATTTGGCGGAATTTCGATATTATTAGATTCTAAAAAACCTCCGTGAGATTTATAAATAACAGGAATTGTAAGGTTCGTACTTGAATTAATGATTTGTTTGAAAAAAGGTCCAACGTCTTTGTCATTATCCGTCATATTCAGGTACTTATAGGCTTCTGCGAAAATCTCAATTTGCTGTTTTTCACGCTCTTCTAATTTCGATACCAATTTATCCGTATAGTACAAAGACACCGCCCCTGCAAATATACAAAAACCCAAAAAAGCGATTTTTAGCCAGTTATTTTTATTGTAAATATCAACGTTGAGAATCATGGTAACAATGACTGAATGATTGAATTTTGAATGAGTGAATGATGGAGATTTGACAACTTTTCAAAAAGTTGTAGTATCTACACATCTTTTTGAAAATTATAGATTTGTAAAAAATCATATAGAATTAGGAATAAGTTGTTGATTTTCTGCTAAAAATCAACTTTTAACCTCATCCCCCAACCCCTTCTCCAATTCCATTGTGGCTACTGAGAAGGGGAGCAGATGAAGAGACTAACTAACTCATTTTTAAATACTTACAAATCTGTGTAGATACTATAGCTTTTCAAAAGTTGTCAAATCTTAAACCTCTTAAAAATTCGGTTTCAATAAATATTTTGCATAAAAATCATCAATCACTTTTACGGCTTCTGTCGGGGTGTCAACTAATGCAACTAAATCCAAATCGTCTGGATTGATGTTTCCTTCTGTGAGCATGGTATTTTTTACCCATTCAAAAAGACCACCCCAGTAAGATTTCCCGACTAAAACCACTGGAAAATGAGCAATTTTTTTAGTCTGAATCAATGTGAGAGATTCAAACATTTCGTCCAATGTTCCAAAGCCCCCAGGCATGATGATAAAGCCTTGCGAATATTTCACGAACATTACTTTTCGCACAAAAAAGTAATCAAAATCTATACTTTTGTCACGGTCAATGTATTCATTGGGGCGTTGCTCGAACGGCAGGTCAATATTCAAACCAACTGATTTTCCGCCTTGTTCTTTTGCTCCTTTGTTACCAGCTTCCATGATGCCTGGACCTCCGCCCGTGATAACACCGTAGCCATGACGCACCAATTTTGCAGCAATTTCTTCTGCCATTTTGTAATAAGGGTTGTCTGGTTTGGTACGTGCCGAGCCAAAAATAGATACACAAGGTCCAATTTTAGACATACGGTCAATACCTTCTACAAATTCGGACATTACCTTGAAAATTCGCCAAGATTCTTCTGAGTGAATTTCTGCCCACGAATGATCTACGAAGGCTTTTTTGATTTTTTCTTCTTCTGTCATGTATTTGTCAACTTCTTTATCGGTCATTTTTTGTTTTGTTAATGAATGTAATGGATTTAGTTATTTCCTGAAATCTGCCTTACTTTTGTGACAGAACAGGAAGGTAATAACGTAATATTTTTCTGAAATGTTATCAAAAATATTAATTTTTTAGAATATGCAAAGTAAAAAAATAGCTATCGGTGGTGACCATGCAGGTTTCGAGTATAAAATCGAATTATTAAAGTACCTTGAAACGGCTGGTTATGATGCTAAGGACTTCGGACCTTTCAGTAATGCTTCTTGTGATTATCCAGATTTTGCTCATCCCGTTGCTTTAGCAGTAGAAAACAACGAATTTGATTTAGGCGTTTTACTCTGTGGCAGTGCCAATGGCGTTGCGATTACCGCCAATAAACATCAAGGAATTCGAGCAGGATTAGCTTGGAATACCGAGGTAGCGAGTTTAGTTCGTCAGCACAACGATGCCAACATTATTTGTATTCCTGTAAGATTTGTTTCTTTAGCAGAAGCAATTGACATTCTGAAAACCTTCCTCAACACGGAGTTTGAAGGCGGCAGACACCAGACCAGAGTGGATAAAATTGCGTGCTAAAACCATATAATAAGTTATTTGAATCAATATGATTTTTTTTACTTAATTTCATTTCATGCTAAATACAAATTGTTTGTTCGATAAAAATACATTTTATTATAAAAATTGTGACAATTTTGAAAACCATTCGTTATATATGTAGTTTTTATAATTAAATGTAGATTAGTCGAGACCGTAAGGTTTTAACTATATTTTGGTGTGTTAGTGATACAGTCTTGGCGAACCTCTATGGGGTTCGCCAAATTTTTTATACCCTCCTCCGCTCCTTCTATATGCTTAAATGGTCGTTTCACACTACAATATATCCCGTTTATCTTATTTAACTTTATCGTAACATATAGTTTAATTAATTTTGTACTATTCCAAACTAAACCTTCCTTAAAATCGTTTATTCAGTACATTTATTTAATTTTTCTTATTTATTATGATGAAAGCATTTATTCAAAAAACACTCCTTTTTACTGTATTCTTATGTTCATTTACAGTGTTTGGACAAAATCCCAAACTCACTGTTAGCGGCTACGTGAAAGATGTGAAAAACGGTGAGGGCTTAGTGGGGGCTTCGGTATATGTGAAAGAACTAAGCTCTGGAAACTCCACAAATATCTACGGATTTTACTCAATCACAGTTCCAGCAGGTAAATATACGATTGTTTTTAGCTCAGTGGGGTATCAGAAAATCTCAAAAACTGTTGATTTATCCCTGACCAACCAAACCCTGAATCTTGAAATGAAAGAGGAAGGAAAAGAGTTAGAGGAAGTTGTAGTAAATGCCAAACGTGAGGACGATAATGTGAAAAGTTTAGAAATGTCTGTGAATAAAATTGACATCAAAGCGATTAAAAAAATTCCTGCTCTTTTGGGTGAAGTTGACTTAGTGCGTGCCATTCAATTATTGCCAGGCGTAACAACCGTTGGTGAAGGTGCTTCGGGTTTCAATGTACGTGGTGGTGGAGTTGACCAAAATCTGGTTCTCTTAGACGATGCCCCAGTTTATAACTCCTCCCATCTTTTTGGTTTTTTCTCAGTTTTTAATCCCGACGCCGTCAAAGACGTAAAATTGATTAAAGGTGGAATTCCGTCTCAATACGGTGGGCGAGCTTCTTCTATTTTGGATGTTCGTTTGAAAGAAGGCAACTCGAAACAATTAGAAATTAATGGTGGTATCGGAGCGATTTTTAGTAGAATTTCTATTGAAGCACCAATCATTAAAGACAAGGCTTCTTTTATTGTGGCGGCTCGTCGTTCGTATATTGATGTTTTAGCAAAACCTTTTTTAACAGGAAATAATGCTGACACTCAATTTAGTTTTTATGACCTTACGGCAAAAGTGAACTATAATATTGACCAAAAAAATACAGTATTCCTCTCTGGTTATTTTGGGCGAGATATTTTCGGAAATCAGTTTGGTTTTAACTGGGGCAATACTACACTTTCTGCTCGTTGGAATCATATTTTCAGTAATAAATTGTTCTTGAAAACTACTGCATTTTATAGTAACTATGATTATTTGTTGGACTCTGATTTGGCAAATAAACGCCCAGACAATGCTTTTAAGTGGACTTCTAATATTTTGAATTATAGTTTCAAGCCTGATTTTACGTATTATATCACGCCAGACAATACGCTTACTTTTGGTGGACAGGTACTGACTTATGGCTTTCGTCCAGGTGATGCCGTGGCGACTTCACAAGGAGAAAAACGTTCTTTCGGGCAAGCTCCGAAGGACGGAATCGAGTACTCTGCCTACATTGGCGACGAGTGGAAGGTTTCACCGAAATTCTCCTTTCAAGCAGGTGTAAGGTTTTCAAGATATGATTTTTCGAGTCAGGAAGAATTTTATTATGAGCGTGTTCCAGTGCCTGTTTCGGCAGATTTTACTTCGGGATATACGTTGAAATTTATTCCGAATGACAAAGGAAAAACTTTAAAAACCTACCAAAATTTTGAACCAAGACTTGCTTTGAACTTTACTACGGGAGAAAACAGTTCTGTGAAAGCAAGCTATAATCGTATGGCTCAGTACATTCACTTAATGTCTAATACGGCGGCTTCTACGCCTTTGGATGTTTGGACTTCCAGCACTAATAATATCAAACCTCAATTAGTTGACCAAGTGGCTTTGGGTTATTTCAAAAATTTTAATGATAACGCCTACGAAACTTCGATTGAAACCTATTACAAGACAATGGATAACCAAATCGACTACGCAGACCGTGCTAATTTATTTTTGAATCCTTTCTTTGAAAAAGATTTGTTATTTGGTAAAGGGCGTGCTTATGGAGTAGAATTATTTGTCAAGAAAAACAAAGGAAAGTTTACGGGTTGGGTAAGTTATACGCTACAAAAATCAGAGCGATTAATAGAACCTCTGAACAATAGTGACTGGTATCCGAGTCGTTATGACCGTACCCATACCTTGAATGTTGTTGGGCAGTATGAATTAAATAAAAAATGGTCGTTCGGGGCAAATTTTGCCTACGTAACGGGCGTACCTTATTCGTTACCCATACAACAGTTTCAGATTGAAGGCAAAGCGTATCCGCTTACACCCGTGGGAACACGTGGAAATCTGAGAGTACCAGACTATAACCGTTTGGATATTTCGGCAACCAAAAAGAACAAGAAAGCATTGTTCAAAAAAGGAGAATCTGAGTGGGTATTTTCAGTCTATAATCTTTATAATCGTAGGAATCCGTTCTCGATTTACACTCGCCCAACAGAAGACGACCCTACTAAAACAGAAGCTGTTAGACTATCAATCATAGGTTCATTTGTTCCTGCGGTGACTTATAATTTTAAATTCTAAGGTTTCGATACTCGATTTTTGTTATTTCGATGTTCGGTAACAAATAGTTTAAAATTTCTATACAAGCATTTGATTATCAGTATATTATATTAAAAATTTACTCATCATGAAAACGAAATTATTATTCATCATAGCGATTTTTACAACACTTTTACTAACATCTTGTGAAGATGTTGTTCAGTTAGAAGGTCCAAAAAGTGATTCCTTTTTGATTGTTGAAGGAACTATCACTAATCAAAAAGGGCAGCAAGTGATTGCTTTGTCACAATCCCAAGATTATTTCAACAATGCTACTGTGAAAGGTATCACTAACGCCACCGTGAAAGTGACCGATAATGAAGGGAAAGTCTATGAATTTAAAGATGTAAAAAACGTTGGAAAGTACGTCTGGACTCCGAAAAGTACTACTGAAATCATGGGTGCAATTGGTAAAACTTATACCTTGGAAGTAACATCTAATGGAGAGACTTTCAGGGCAGTGTCAGAGATGAAACGTGTGCCAAAGATAGATTCAATTGCGTATCAGGCAGATACCAGAGAAAACGAGACAGACCCAAAGAAACCAAAAGTAGGTTTTGAGGCACAATTTTACGGAAGAGATTTTACAGGCATTGGAGATTGTTATCGGATTAAATCTTTCAAAAATAATAAAGAGGTAGAGTTAAGAAGAGGCGGAGTACAATTGGCGTACGATGCTGCTATACAGAAAAGTAGAACAGCCGATGGACTTGTTTTTATTATACCCGTTCGCAGGTCTATTTCTCCTGATTTGTTTGTAGAAAAAGATACTATCACGGTAGAATTGACCTCTATCACAGAAGGACATTATGATTTCTGGACTCAGGCAACACAAGAAGTAAATAATGCAGGGTTGTTTTCGAGACCTTCGGCAAATATTCCTACCAATGTGATTAATATTAATCTCAGTTCAAGTAAAAAAGCATCTGGTTGGTTCGGGACTTCTGCCTTGAGTACCTTCACAACAATTGTAGATGCCAAGAAAGCAAGAACAGGTTTGAAATAATATTTTTTCTGTAAATAGCAAACAAAAAAGGGCTTCTGGAGTGATTCAGAAGCCTTTTTGTTTGTATATTGCCTTTTAAACTGTAAAATAAGTTAAATAACTGAAAAAATAGTTGTATAACTGAAAAATGCGTTTTATATTTGACACATGGAAGAATTAACAAAAACAGAAGAGCGAATAATGCAAACATTTTGGCAATTAGGAACAGCCTTTGTCAAAGACATTATTGAACACATTGACGAAGACCCAAAGCCTCCTTACAATACTATTTCATCAGTCGTGAGGCTTTTGGAAAAGAAAGGTTATTTGGGCTACAAGGCTTATGGAAAGACCTACGAATATTTCCCCATCATCACAAAAGGGGAGTACGCCAAGCAATCTTTTAAGAAGGTTTTGAATAATTATTTTGATAATTCAGCCACGAATTTGATGTCTTTTTTAGTGAAAGAAGAACAACTTTCTGAGGAGGAATTGGAGGCTTTACGGAAAATTATAATGTAGGCAGAAATTTCATAACACAACCTAAAACCAAGAACAACCTCAAAATAACATGAAGAAACTACAAAACGCAATATTGACTATTTTGACCATTACCTTCTCGACATTGGCTTACAGTCAGAAGATTTACAAAGGTCTTCCAGTTGTTGATGCGAGTAACGCAAAAGCCAAGTATTATATAACCAATCTTAGAGATGGTAGTTGGAACATTTTGCCAAACATTGCAGACGATAGCCTTGTAATTAAAACTTATTTCTCGGATAAAGATAAAATTGCGTTTAAGTTCATGACAGATATTGACAGCATAAGATTTGAGATTAGTGATAATCAAACCAAACGTTTTTATGTCCTTTTAAATAAAGAATCATATGCACTAACAACTGTGATAAGACAGAAGATTTATATTCCAGAGTTAAGTTATTCGGAGACTAAAAGTAATCCTAACAATAAGATTTCGTACACCAACGACAGCGAAAAAAGTTATCTTGAATCTCTAAAATCAAAATATCCGATTAACTTCAAAAATTCAAGAACTCAAATTGATAAAGTTTTGACTATTCTGAACTGGACTCGTAGCCAATGGGAACACCGAGGAGATGTGAGCCCAAAGAAGAACGATGCCATCTCAATTTTAGATGAAGTAAAAGAAGGTGGAAGATTTCCTTGTTTTGCTTATGGATATGTATTGGCTTCACAATTAAAAGTTTCAGGATTCAAATCAAGAGTTATATATCTCAAAACCAAGGATATAGCAACATCAATGCAAGGTGGTGGACACGTTGCAACGGAGGTTTTTATAGATGAATTGAAAAAGTGGGTTTTTGTGGACGCTCAATTTAATGCCATGCCTTTTCTAAATAACGTTCCTCTAAATGCCGTAGAATTGCAAAATGCCATTAGGACAGATTTTGATAAATTAGAGTTTAGAAGTTTAGGTAAAATTGATAAAATGTCATACATAGATTTCGTTCACCCTTACCTTTTTTACTTTGACTGTTCTTTTGACCAATGTGAATCTGTTATAACTGAGCGAAATAAGGTAAATGGAAAAAGGAGTTTAATGCTTGTTCCCTTGGGGACAGAGAATCCAACTAAAATGTTGGTATGGGACTTGAAAATTGATTACTGTGAGTACACAAATTCAATTAATGATTTCTATGCCAAGCCTAATTAAACACAAAAAAACTTCTGCCAACATAGTATTTATAAAAAACTGACGGAAGTAATTGAAAATCAGAATATTAACAAAAAATTTGCACCGTCTGACGGAAATCTATGAAGTAGTTGAAAGCAACTCAGCTTTGGAACAAAACCCAGCATCATTCACGGGCGGACGTGTTTCAAATTCCCCCTTCTTCATAAATACTTTTTCGTAGTACGGGATTTTATCCAGTGCATCGGACTCAAACTCACGGAATGCAATTCCGTGCTACATAGAATGAACTACTTACTCGAATCTACCGTCTGTATAACGATATTTTACGGACTTTACTATCTGATTTTCAGACGATTAACTTTTGTCAGGGTCAATCGTATTTACTTGCTTTCGAGCTTAGTAATTGGGCTTTCATTGCCTTTGATTTCGTATCAAATCAAAGAAGTCGTAAAAGTCCCTGCGAGTGTAGCGTATGAAGAAACTACCTCTATGCCCTTAGTCGTCAGTAGTTCTACGCCCTTAATCTCAAACACTCCCATCGAAGAACCCTTTGATTGGAATGTTGTTTTACAAGGAATCTACTGTTTAGGAATGCTAATTATGTTGATAAAATTAATCTACTCACTCAGATTGATTGCAAAAGAAATAATCTTAAAACCCTCTAATTCAAACGGGGTTTCCTCAGACAGAAAATACTTTATTTCAACCCAAAGTAAATACGCTAATTCATCCTTTTTCAACCTCATTTTTATTGATGATTCTAACCTTTCGGATTCAGAAATCAATCAAATTTTGGAACATGAGAAATGGCATATTCGGCTCTTCCATTCTTATGATTTACTGTTTGTAGAAATCCTGAAAATCATTTTCTGGTTCAATCCTATTCTGTGGTTGTATCAGCGTTCACTCTCGGAAGTGCATGAGTATGAGGTAGATACACGCATGATACAAGCCTATAATCCACAAACTTATGCACAACTATTATTGAAATTAGCATCACCATCTCAATTGGCAACGACTCATCAATTCAGTCGCAAGCCATTGACAGACCGTATTCATTTTTTATTCACTAAACAAAAATCCGTACCTATGAAACGATTAGCGTATTTGTCCGTTCTGCCCATTATGGGGGCATTTTTCATGGCTTTTTCTGTGGAGAAAGTCGTTGATTATCAAGAAGTTGAAGAGAGTTCTAAGTATTTTAAGATTGTTAGAAAAGATACAGATTCTATTGAATTTGGGAATGTGAATGTTACAGATTATAATAAGGTATCACCAACTTTATATTTGTATAAAGACAAGGTTGCTTTTACGACAGGTTCAAATGAAATTTCTGAAGCAATGATTAATGATGTGGCGAAATATTTTAAGAATTACGATTATACGTTAAGCGTTTTGAGTAAGCAATTGGATGGTAATAAGAAGAATTTAGAAAAAATTGAAATCGGACTTACTGATGATAAAAAAGATTCAAAAGAGAGAGTTAAAAAAGTAAACAAGAACTTTCCAGAAAATAGCGAAAAATTCAATTTTGATTTAAAAAAGATGAGGGCAAAATCTGCCAGAAGTATTGGTGGTGCAATTACAATCATGGTAAATAGAAATACTGGACTACATTTTGTTGCACCATTGAGTCCACCCCCTCCGCCCCCTGCACCGCCAAGACCACCTAAACAAGCACCACCAAAACCTCCACTTCCACCTGTAAAAGTTGGAATGATAAAGAAAAATGAAAGCAACAAAGTTGGAGAAGTAATGATAAACAATGAACGCTTCTTCTACGCAACTGATAAAAAAGGAGTTACTACAATTTATAATCGTTTTGGAGTTCAGGTTAACGAAGAAGGGAAGGCTTTAACTTTGAAAGATATTCCAAAAGTTGGGGTCATTAATTCTATAAAAACAAGAAATGTAAATACAACAGGTTTAATTGTAGATTCGGAAACTTTACTTCCTCTGAATGAAGCTGAATTATATGATGGTAAAAACCAATTATTAGGTAAGACTAATGCTGACGGTTTTTTTAACATAGCATTTGATGTAAATAAAGAAGGTGAGATACGATTTAAGTTATTGGTAAAAAAGGATGGTTACACTAAGTTTGTTCAAGAAGAACATTGGGGAGACCTTCAAGATAATCTTAATGCTAATTATTATTTTGGTTTAGAAAAAAAAAGGACTAATGCTAAATCTTTTTCTGAACTCGTTGGCGGTAACAAACAACTAACGTATGATGAAATGAAAAAAGGTTTTTCTTCTGTAAAAGACGAACTTGATTTTGAAAAGAAAATTGAGAATGTAAAAAAGAACAATTCTCTATTGGTGCATAAAATAGATAATGATTACTACCTAATAAGTGATTCAGGGTGGATAAAAATGAATTCAGAGAATGACAAAATTATTGTAAATGGAGATAAAATATTTTCAGCAAACGAGATAAATGCACAAATAAAAAGAAGTCGTGTAAGAGGTATGTCGCCCATACTATCAAAAAAGGCTTCTTTTGAAATACAAGTCAGTAGATTTTGATTTAACTCATCAAAAAAAGCTTCTGAGATAACTCAGAAGCCTTTTTTATA
>JAAFJL010000142.1 GCA_013298865.1 Cytophagales bacterium
TAGTTTTGAAATGTACTTGCAAATGGCTCAAAACATGGTCGATGTGATTTCCCCAAGTCATTTGTTCATTGGAATTACTGGCAGGAACTCCCGCAAAAAGTAAGCCCACCGCTTTGTTTTCTTCATTAACAATCAACGAACCTGAATCTCCGCTATTACTAAAAACTGCATTTTTTGTTTTGTCTGGAATAATAACCAATTGATGTTGAAAAATAATGTCAGTGCCTTGTACAGAGGTAGTTACGTCAATTCCGTCAACAATTCCATAGGTTAGTTCAGTAGTTCTGCCACGTTTGCGAACCTTCATTCCGAGGGTTGCTTTGGCAGTTCCTACAATTTTGCCAATGCCCAAAATCTCTTCAGTAAAAGGACGATTACTTTGATATTCCACCACTGCTCCGTCCACCAAAGAGTTAATGGCAAAACGAGCTAATTTTCCTATCGTGGCATTCGGAAACGGTTTACCATCGTTGTTTAAAAGATTAGGTTGGTCAAAAATATCACCTACTTTTCCACCACGTTCTTGTTCTTCCGAAATCATCACTTTTGTCACATGATGATTGGTTAAAAACATCGGCTTTTCGGTTAAATTATCCCTAACAATTGCTCCTAAAGTACCTTGTTCCGAGATGTAAACTGTTCTACCATCTGGCTGAATTTGCTTGAATTTCTCACTTTGACCGAAGCTAATGCCACCAATTATTTGGGTATATTGGGCATCATCTGCATGGAGTTTTGCATGGCATTCAATAATATCTGTTTTGATGCCTCTGATAGTCTTAGGAATTTTTTGAGACTTTGATATATCTGCCTGTTTCTGAGATACATAGACTCTGATAACGACCTGTTTTGTACGTTTTCCTGCTTTGTATTTATAGCCAATATCTACACCCGTAACGCCTGAACGTGTAAGTAGTTCATACTCAATTTCTCTTTTATGGCGGATTATTTCTTCGATTTCCATTTATTTCGTTGTTTGATGTTCGTTGCTCGATTTTCGTTGTCTGTTGTTCGATTTTTGTTATCCGATTTTTGTTATTCGACGCTTGTTGCTCGATTTTCGTTGTCCATTATCTGAACACCAACCTAACATCGAAAAACGAAAATCGAACCTCAAACAACGAGGAACGAAAACCGAACAACGAAACTTTTATCACAATTTCCAGAACATTTTTTGCATTCCCAAGAAAATGATAAAAAAGGATATATAACTAAATAAAAATCGTCATTTTTACGTTAAAAATACTGAGCCAAAACATAAACTTCCCATGAAAAAAAACTTCTTACTATTGATTTTTTTCTCTCTAATTCTCTCATTTTCAGGGAATTCACAAGTTTATTCTGATACTTTGATTTTGAACATTCAAACAAATGTAGATAAACTGAAAGGAGATAATGAAAACCTCAGAAGTCGTCTCGAAATGCAGAGTCGTTCTTTGAATGATATTTCAAAAAATCAAAATTTGACTGACCGTACTAAATGGGAAAAAATTAAGAATAATCTCCTCAAAAGTGCCGATGTCTATAAGATTTTAAGTGATGATATTATTGATTTAAAATCACAGGTTATCAATCAAGATTATCAAGGTTATATCAAAAAATTGAGTAGTGTCGAGAAAAGTCCCTTGGGTTTTTCTTTTGAGGAAGTCATCCTGAAAACGGCAGAAAGTAAAGCCATTTTTAGCAAAAAAGCCAAAAACGAACGCTTCATGAATACCCTTAAAGCATTGAAAGACAGTCCGTTGGTTGGTTTAGTTCCTTATGCTTCTCAGGCGGTTTCACTTTCTACATCTGCACTCAATGTTGCGTATGCTTCTGGTATGCAAGATAAGAAAGTTAGGTTCGAGAAGATTAAAGAATTTGAAAAAGAATTACTTCGTTACACAGGCTTTTATAATTCTTTAGATAAAGCCAATATTCTCAATCAAGGCTCAAGTAATCAGACAGTCACATTGTTAGAAAACCTACAAATGGACTTGTTGGATAAATTCAAAAAAGATGCGGATAAATTAGGGTACAAACCAAGAGACCAACGAGGCGACGAAGGTTTAGATGATTATTTCAACTATATGGTAGGCGAATTTAACCCTGATTTTATGAAAAAACATATCGCTGGAGTCGAAAGTAAATATACCACAAAAGACGGCAAGGTGAATTTGGGAGAAATGTTGCAAATGGAATTAGATGTTCGCCACGTGAACAATAATTTAGATTACCTTCAGGATTTAGTAACAAGGTTTATCAGTACGCATGACCAGTATTTCGAGTTAGAAAACAAGTATTTCGAGCAAGTAAAACAGGCAATCAATGTTGCAAAGGCAAATAATATCATTGAAGGAGTAGGAGAGAAGCCCGCCCAAATGGTTTATGAAGATTTATTGAAAGACCTTGCTCAGAAAAAGAAAAAGAAGGATTCTGCCATCAAGTCAAGTATTAATGTAAAAGAGTTAAAGGATAAAATCGAAAGTGTTGATATTTATAAGATTTTGTAGCTTTTTGCGGTGAGCTTTGAGCAATGAGTTATGAGCAATGAGTTGTGAATATCAGACTTGATACTCAGTTCAGAGCTCACAACCCATTATTCAAACTCATTACTCAAAGCTCACTACTCATTGCTCAAAGCCCACTTCTCAAAAAAAAATGTCCCTTCACAGAATAATGGCAGGGTTTTGGTCGTTGTCCATTAGAATAGCATTAGATTGTATCTATTGGTATTAGAAAACGCTTAAACTGATATTACAAAATACTTAGAACATTGTAGTATTTTTGTACTGAAAACTTACCATTCCAAAACATTAATCTCTAATATTTGTGTATAAGAATTTACTCTACATACTTACTGGAAGTATTGCGATTTCCTTGTTCACATGGTATCCAACAGCTAATTTATCCGACGCTAATTATTTAGACCTCACACCCGAAGCCGAAATAAGTGCAGATACTACTACCAAGAAAAAATCTGGGAAGAAACCCAAATTTCAACTAAAAGACCGTCTCGGAAATCGTTTTTCTAATAAAACTCCTCATTCTTCTTTTGTGCTAAAAGACCCGAAAGGTGTTAGTACTGAGTTCCGTTTGGACACATCAGGAAAGATTACGGTGTTCGAGAAACTAAAAGATTTGCCTGATAGTCAGGGATTTAAACCCGCTGAAAATATTTCTTTGGATGAATATAACCAGATTCAAAATAAAACAACCTTAGCGAATTATTGGAGAAACTATGCTTCATCATTAGACGGAAAAAGTGAATCAAAAGGTAGAGGTTTATTACCCAAAATTGAATTGCCGAAGGTATTAGATAGAATTTTCGGGAGTGATAAAATTGATTTCAAACCCAACGGAAGTATTTTGTTGGATATGGGGGCAATTTTTCAGTTTATTGATAATCCTGCTACTCCAGTTGAATTACGCCGTACGGGAAACTTCAATTTCAATGAGCAAATGCAGATTAATTTTCAGGGAAAGATTGGAGATAAACTAAACCTAAATACCAACTTTGATACAAAAGCCAGTTTTGCTTTTCAGAATCAATTGAAACTGAACTGGAGAAATCAGGAAGAAGATATTTTACAGGGAATAGAAGTTGGTAATACTGAATGGAAACTGAATAGCCAGCTAATTCCAGGGGTTCAGAATTTATTTGGACTAAAAACCCTTTTTCGCTTCGGAAATCTGGATGTTACTTTGGTAGCTGCACAGCAACAATCAAAACAAGATTGTATTACACTCAGAGGAGGCACGCAAGGAAAAGGCTTTGAAATTAAGGCAACGGACTATGATGAAAATAGACACTTCTTCTTGTCGAATTTCTTTAGAGATAATTACGAAAAATCCCTCAGAAATCTGCCAGTAATCACTTCTGGGGTACAAATTACCCGTCTGGAAGTTTACGTCACCAATAGAAATAACAATACAGAAACCCTCAGGAACTTAGTTGCCCTATCTGATTTGGGTGAACCTAAACAGAATATTTCTCCAGAAGACCCCTCAAATTCAAGAAGAAACTTAGCAATTGGTTCAGCAAAAAACGAAAGATTTGTTGACAATAAAAATAATGGCTTGTACGGTACGCTGACTAAAGATAATTTCCTCAGAAAAGGAGATAAAGAGGGAACAAACAGATTATCAGAGAATTACGGTCTAACACAGGGAAGAGATTATGATATTCTGAAAGGGTCTAAGAAATTGACAGATAGAGAGTATCGGTTTAGTCCAGAATTGGGATATATTTCATTAATTACTCCACTCAGAAATGATGAAATCTTGGCAGTTTCTTACGAATATTCTTTGAACGGACAGAAACATCAAGTAGGAGAATTGACAGAAGATTATATCACCCGTCCAGACAATGAGATGGTGGTTTTAAAGTTATTGAAATCTGCAACTATCAGGAGTAATCTCAATCACCCGATGTGGAAATTGATGATGAAAAATATCTATTCTCTTCAAACACAGCAGATTAACCGACAAGGATTTCAGTTAAGAGTCATTTACAAAGATGACAAAACAGGTATTGATAATCCGAATTTACAAGAAGGTGGACCAAAAGTTAAAGATGTTCCGTTGATTCGATTGTTAGGTTTGGATAAACTCAACCCAAACAATGACCCTCAGCCAGACGGTAACTTCGACTTTGTAGAAAATGTAACGGTTGATACCAGAAACGGTAAAATCATTTTCCCAGTCCTTGAACCATTCGGAAATATCTTAGAAGAGCTGATTCCTGTGGGCGTAGTAGATTCTAATGGTGTTCCTTTGAGAGAAAAATATGTTTTTTCAGAATTGTACTCTAAACCAATTTCTGATGCACAACAAGTTCAAACAAAGAATAAATTTTTCTTGAAGGGGAGTTCTCAAGGCTTTGCGGGCGGAGAAATCAGTTTGCCTTTTGGTGTAGATGCAAAGTCTGTAAATGTAACAGCTGGAGGCGTAGCTTTACAATCTGGTTCTGATTATCAGGTTGACCAAAACACTGGGAAAGTTAGAATTTTGAATGCTGGAGTCTCAAATTCGGGTAGAGAAATAAAAGTTTGTTACGAAAAACCAGATTTATTTTCTAATCAACAACGTTTTTTATTGGGTACTCGACTCGACTATAACCTCGGTCCAAACGCCAGAATTGGGGCTACATTCCAACGCCTCAGAGAAACACCACCCGCACAATTACGACGAGTTCAGATTGGAAATGAACCCGTTAATAATACCATTTTTGGATTTGATGGCTCGTATCAGAAAGAATCAAGATTCTTAACAAAAATGATTGATGCTTTACCGCTAATCTCAACTAAAGAAATTTCTGCAATAGATTTTACGGGAGAATACGCTAAGATTATACCAAATGTAAATCCAAACGTAAATGGAAATGCCTTCATTGATGATTTTGAATCTGCCAGAACAGTTTTTAGCCTAAGTAGCCAACCTACACTTTGGCGACACGCTACAACCCCAAAAGAATTTGTTGACCCATTGGATAAAAAATATGGTTACAATTTCAGAAGAGCAAAAATCTCAGCTTACAGTACAGATATTAGTTTGTATGGGCAAGGAAATTTTCAGGTTGATGCCCCTGGCGTAGATGCTGCCAATTCGGCTGCGTATGTATATGAAAGACCTGTTACGCCCAAAGGACTGTATCCAAACCGTGACGTAGCTAATAATTTTAATAGTTTACCAATTGGTGTGTTGGACGTTGCCTATTTCCCAACTGAAAGAGGTATTTATAACTTCAACACAGATTTGAATACAGATGGTTCGTTGAAAAATCCTAAGAAAAACTTTGGTGCAATCACCCGTGCCATTACTTCTGATACAGACTTTGAAAATGCCAATGTTGAAGTAATGGAATTTTGGATGATGAACCCATTTGAAGGAGGAGAAAGAGGAATTGTGAGAGCTAATGGTTCAACTGCTGATGGAAGGGCTTTGGACATTGACCGACAGAGTAGTAAAAAAAGAATTGAGACTGGGGGAAAATTAGTTTTTGAATTAGGAGATATTTCAGAAGACTTTATACCAGATGGTAATAATAATTTTGAAAATGGAATCCCAGGAGGTAAAAAAGATGCAGTTGGTACAGGTGCAATAAGAGCAAATGTACAGAAAACAGATTGGGGAATTGCTCCGACTCGTCAGTTTGTAACAAATGCGTTTGATAATCAAACAGATAATAGAAGTGTGCAAGATGTTGGTTTGGATGGGTTACCAAATACGATTTCTGATGCAACCCAAGCAGAATTTTCGGAACAAGTTTTCTTTAGAGATTATTTGGAAAAAGTTAGACAGAAAGTTACCGATGCTGAAGCCTACAAAATATTTGAGAAAGATCCGTCGGGAGATGACTTTACCTACTATTTGAATGAAAAATATAATGGAACACCCAGTAACATAGCACGTTACAAAAATTTTATGGGTTTAGAGAATAACTCACCACCAAGTACTAATACTTCTTCAACAAACTCAGGTTTTACAGAATCAAATAGTATTCAGCCAGATAGAGAGGATTTGAATAATGATAATACAGTCAATGATTTAGAGGCTTTCTACAAATACGAATTGGATTTGAAAGAAGAGAACATGGTTGTTGGTAAAAACTATATTGTTGACAAAGTTGAAGAAGGTGGCGTAAAATGGTTTTTGTTTCGTGTGCCTTTGAGTAGCTATACAGACAAGAGTGCTAACGTGAACAACTTTAAATCTATTCGTTTTGCAAGAATGGTACTAACCGACTGGGAAGCACCAGTTGTATTGAGATTTGCTCAGTTGCAACTGTCTGGTTTTCAGTACCGTACCTATCCATTCAGCCTAAGACAAAGAGGTTTGATTGAATTGCCAGAACCAGAAAAAAATGCTTTTAAAGTAACAACTGTCAGTGTGGAGGAAAATGGTGTTGCAGGTAGCAAAACATCTGTGCCTTATGTGATTCCGCCTGGGTTTGAACGTGACCGTGATTTTACCACCATTAACCAAGCACAATTAAACGAACAATCGTTGAGTATGTGTGTCGAGAGATTGGCAGGAGGAGAATCTCGTGCGGTTTTCAAAAGTTCAAGTTTTGATTTTATCAATTACAAACGTTTGAAAATGTTTGTTCACATGGATCAAAGCAATGATATTTCTGGTCTTGGTAGGGTAAACAATGAAGTCTCCGCTTTTATTCGTTTGGGTACTGACCTTACAGAAAATTATTATGAGATTGAAAAAGATAGTTTGTCAGAAACTAAGATTGGGGAAACTTTGGCAGACAGTGTTTGGAAACAAAAGAATGAATTTGATGTCCCGTTTGACTTATTGAAAGAAGTTAAAATCAATAGAAATAATAATATTGGAAAAAAAGATAAAGATGGGCAAGTAATAAGTATTTCCACTCCAGTAGAAGAAAGAGTAACCTTTGTGCTGGACGGTGTTCTGAGAAGCTACATTATCAGAGTAATTGGTAATCCTGACCTCAGTACTACTGTTTCTGTGATGTTGGGGGTTAAAAATTCAAGAGTGGAAGCCCAACCTAAAACTTTTTGTATTTGGGTCAATGAACTTCGGGCTTTTGGTTTTGACCAAACTTCTGGACAAGCCGCCATTGCTAAATTAGGTTTGAAGTTAGCAGATTTTGCGAACGTAACCATGAATGGGGCTTTCAAAACGTATGGTTTTGGGGGTGTTCAACAAAAAATATCTGAGCGTGCCAGAGAAAATACTTATGATTTTGGGATTTCTGCCAATGTGAATTTAGATAAATTATTGCCTGAGAAATGGGGTATAAAATTGCCGATGTATGTAAGTTATGATAAGAAAAATATCACGCCACATTTCGACCCACTCGACCCTGATATTGAAGTAAAAAAATCTTTGGAACAGTTCAAGGATAAAGCTAAAAGAGATGCTTATGAGAAATTAATCGAAGATAATTCAGAAAGAACAAGTATTAATTTCTCGAATGTTAGGAAAGTAAAAACTGGGCAAAATCCAAAAAGTCATCCCTGGGATGTTGAGAATTTGACCTTTACTTATGCGTTTTCGGAGGCGTTGCGTACCAATACACTCATAGATGAATACAGACAGATTTCGCACAAAGGAGGCATTGGATATTCTTATACCAGTAATCCAAAACCGTTTGAGCCTTTCAAGAAATACCAATGGAAACATCCTCTGTTGCGTTGGGTGAAGGATTTTAACCTGACCTTGATGCCTAACTCGATAGTAGTGAGGGCAGATATGGATAGAAGTTATGTGAAAAACCAACTCAGAAATGGAGACCCGAACAAACCCAAAGAGTTAACAACAGAGGGTGTTAGTCCACTATTTGAAAAATATTGGATGTTTAACCGTCAGTACAATTTAGGTTGGAATCTTAGTAAAAGTTTAACGGTAAACTATTCAGCAGTTGTAAATGCGATTATAGATGAACCTGCGGGAGAAATAAGAGAACAGTCTCAGAAAGACTCTATCACGAATAATTTACTACGATTTGGGCGGTCTAAAAACTTTGACCAAAAAGTAACTTCTTCTTGGCGATTACCACTCAATAAATCTCCATTAACAGACTGGATGACGGCAGATTATACTCATAACTTTGGGTACCAATATACCGCAGCTTCTTTTGATATTAGAGATGAAAACAATCGTCCATTTGGGAATATCATTAAGAACTTTAGAGACAGAGGAATCACAGGGAAAATTGACTTTGTGGCATTGTACAATAGAATAAAAGCTTTGAGAATTGCCAATTCTCCAAGAGTAGAGCGTAAAAATATTGCCCGAACACCAGGAGATGATGAAGAAATTGTGAAGCCACAGAATAATTTAATAAAAGATATTACTCGATTATTGATGGCAGTAAGAGGTATTCAAGTTAATTACAATATTAATGAAACCTCTACTTTGCCAGGCTTTATGCCAACGCCAGGAATTTTAGGTATGAGCAGTAGTGCGGCATCTGCCCCAGGTTTTGATTTTATCACGGGAAGTCAGGATTATGGGATTCTACAACGAGCCGAAAATAATGGTTGGCTCACAAATAGTATTGTTCAACCATATCCATTTGTACAAACTCGTTCTCAGATTTTTTCTTATAGAACATCTGTTGAACCATTTAAAGATTTTAGAATTCAGATTGAAGGGAAATACAATAAAACCGATAATTACCAAGAGAACTTTAGACCAGCTACTCTGACGAATAATGAATTCAAACATCAAAGTAGAGTTCGTTCTGGAAATTATTCAATGACTTTCTTGTCTTTTCTGACAGCTTTCAGTAGTAATTCTGCGGATGAATCTTCGGCTTTATTTAATACTTTTAAAAATAACAGAGAAGATATTAAGAAACGTTTAATCGAAGATTTCGGGACTGCCGAAGATAATTATGATAAAAATTCTCAGGACGTTTTGATTCCAGCATTCTTTGCCGCTTACAGTGGTACAGACCCGAAGAAGGTAAAATATTCACCTTTCTACAACATACCTTTGCCCAACTGGCGAATTGATTATGGTGGATTGGCGAATGTGGGTTGGTTCAAAAAGAAATTCTCAAATATTTCTATAACTCACTCATATACATCGACTTACAGTGTAGGGAACTTTGTCTCTTCTTTGGATTATCAGGATTATTCGCAATTGACTTTGCAAAATATGTTATATCCGTTGTCTGCCGAAGCGTATAGAAGTGTTGGACAAGCCCCATTTTTAGCAACTCCATTCTTGAATGAACAAGGACAATTGATTCCAGTTTATCAGATGAGTTTGATTTCTTTTCAAGAAAAATTTGGACCATTGATTGGCTTTACAGGAACAACAAAAGGGAAAGTTTCTTGGCGAATTGAATATGCACAAGATAGAAATGTAGGCTTAAACCTGACGAGTTCAATTGTGGCAGAACTAAGCAACAGAGATTTAACAATCGGTATAGGTTTTACGAGAGCTAATATGCTGATACCTTTCAAAGTGAATGGAAAAAAAGTAAGATTGCCCAATGATTTGAAGTTTAACTGTAATCTAACTATCAGAGACACAAGAACTTTGACCAGAAAATTAGATGCAGAAACAACAGCAACTCAAGGGTTTTATAACTTCCAGTTCCGTCCGCAATTGAGCTATAATGTAAACAAAAAATTAAGTTTAAATCTCTATTTTGATAGAATGTTTAATAATCCTTTGGTTGCAAACCAATATGTAAGAGCAACAACTCAAGGGGGAATTCAAGTAAGATTTAGTTTAGCAGATTAAGATTTATTCAAAGACAATTTGCAAGTAATAGCGTCTTTCCTGTAACTTGCAACATATTCTTGAAGAGGCGAAGAAACGAAAGGAATTGAGACGAGAATAGGGCAGTAATTTTACATAGCAAACTAAAGAAAACAAAACTATATTTTATGAATTTTCCAGCAGGACTTCGTTACACAAGCGACCACGAATGGCTTCAATTAGAAGGTAATATTGCTACGATAGGTATTACAGAATTTGCTCAAAGCGAATTAGGTGATATTGTTTATGTAGAAATTGAAACAGTAGGACAAACATTAGCAGCAAATGAGATTTTCGGAACGGTAGAAGCCGTTAAGACTGTTTCAGACTTGTTTTTGCCTGTTGCAGGGGAAGTTTTAGAGGTAAATCAAGCAGTAATTGATTCTCCAGAATTGGTAAATACGGATGCTTATGCCAATTGGATGATTAAAATGAAAGTATCAAATATTAGTGAAGTAAATGCTTTAATGGACGCTGATGCTTACAAAACTCATGTAGGTCATTAATCGTTTTTAGATATTTTAAGCCCTGCAAGTCAGGGCTTTTTTATGCCAAAAAAGAATGCAGTGAACAGTAAACAGTTATCAGTTAACATTTATCAGTTAACAATTATCAATTAAAAGTTTACCGCTAACTGTTTACTGCCATCTGTTCACTTACAACTGCTAACTGTTTACTGTTTACTGTTAACTGTTCACTGATAACTGCTTACTGATAACTGTTTACTGAAAAAATGAAAATTCTTATTCGTTCAGCAAAAATTATTGATAAATATTCTTCTCATCACGGAGAAATCCTTGATATTCTGATAGTTGATGGTAAAATTATCTCTATCGGACAATTGATTTCAGCCGAAGTTGATGAGATTATTGAAGGAGAAAATCTTCATATTTCCACTGGTTGGTTCGATATGCGTGTTCATGCAAAAGAACCAGGCTACGAACACCGAGAGAGTTTAGAATCTTTAGAAAATGCAGCATTGCAAGGCGGTTTCTCAGAGATTTTGACTTTGCCCAATACCAATCCAATCATTCAGACCAAAGAAGGAGTACATTTTCTGAAAAATGCAGGAAAAATGCTAAAAATACATCCTTCTGCTGCCGTTACAATCAAAACTGAAGGTAAAGATTTTACTGAAATGTTAGACTTAAATGCAGCAGGGGCGAAGGCATTTACGGATGGTGAACATACAATTCAGAATGCAGATATATTCTTGAAATCGCTCCAATATCTCGGACAATTCGGAGGGCTTTTGATTCAGCGTCCAGAGGATTATGACCTTACACATTTTGGGCAAATCCACGACGGAATTACCAGTGCCATGCTTGGAATGAAAGGAATGCCACCAATGGCTGAAGAACTAATGATTGTGAGAGATTTGAAATTGTTAGAATATGTAGCCGAAACGCCATTTATTACCAATGCCGAACAAAACTCTCGCCTTCATTTCTCTTGTATATCATCAGCAAATTCAGTGAATCTCATCAGAGAAGCAAAAGAAAAAGGTTTGTCAGTAACTTGCGATGTTGCGGTGCATCAACTATGTTTTATAGATGAAGATTTAATGAGTTTTGATACAAATCTCAAAGTAAATCCTCCATTCCGTAGCAGAGAAGACGTTTTGGGATTGTGGGAAGGTTTGGAAGACGGAACAATAGATGCCATAGTTTCTGATCATACCCCTCATGACGAAGAAGCTAAGAAGTTAGAATTTGACATGGCGGAATTTGGTGTAATTGGTTTAGAAACTCTTTTTGGAGCAGTAAATCAGGCAAATAAGATATTAGATTTATCAACAATTATAGAAAAAATAACTGCTAATCCTCGGGAGATTTTAGGACTTAATCAGCCACAAATCGAAGAAGGTTTACCCGCAAATCTGACCATTTTTGACCCTAAAATTTCTTGGATTTATGAAGAAAAAAATATTGTTTCTAAATCCAAAAACTCTCCATTTATCGGAAAAAAGCTAATGGGTAAATCAATTGCAGTAGTGAGTGGAAAGAAGTTTTTTAAATCGTAAACGAGAGGCACTGATGATGCTGAAAATTTTGAGAATCTGAAACCACGAAAATTTATGAATACCTAACATCGAAAATCGAGTAGCAATAATGTTCAATAAAAGTCTTTTACCAATTAGTTTAAAATTTGGAATTCTTGCAGGAATTCTAACACTAATTTATTGTTTTGTCATCAGCCAATTTGGTCTTATCCCTTTGGCTGGGAAAAAATTTCCAAGTATTATTTTTAGTATCATTTGTATGGTTCTGGCTGTAAGACAATATCAAAAAAATAATGAGGATGCCGTTTTGCATTTCTGGGAAGGACTCATTGTAGGTAATTTAACCAATTTCATAGGTGCGTGCGTGAGTGCCGTTGGGCTATATTTTTGGTTTAAAAGCGACTCATCATTGCTTACAACCTATATTTCAGATACCATAAATTCGCTTAGTTTAGCCAATGTAAAAAAAGAGTTTATTGAAGACATGGGGAAAGGAAGTTACGACTCTTTATTGTCGCAAATCAAGGCGATTTCTCCTAAAGACATTGCTTTTGATGAGATAAAAGGTTTACAAGGAAAACTAATCTTTGGTTTGTTAGCCTCAATCATGATTTCATTATACCACAGAAGACAGTATATTTACGTAAAATCAAAATTTTAAACCAATCTAATTCAACATCATGGAAGAACAAAAAACATCAACCGCTTCGATTGCCCTAAAATGGGGAGCAATTTCTGGAATTATTTCTTTTATTATCACTGTAATTACAAGTTCTTTGAAACTGAACGGCGACCCAACTATGGGAATCGCATCGACAGTTATTTCTATTGCTTTAACAATTGTAACATTGATTTTAGCAATGAAAAACTTCAAATCTGGGAATAATGACTATATGTCATTTGGACAAGGATTAGGAATTGGTACTTTAACTGGAGCAATTTGGGGAGTTGTTGCTGGTGCGTTGAATTTAGTTTATACCAAGTTTATCGATAATTCTGCTATTACCCAAGCAATGGCTAAAGCACGTGAGCAATGGGAGTCGCAAGGAATGTCTGACGAACAAATTGAACAGGCTTCTAAATGGGGGGGAATGATGACTAATCCAGGTATTGCTTTTGTGATTACCGTAATTACAGGTGTTTTGGTCGGCTTAGTATTGTCATTGATTATTTCAGCAGTTCTTAAAAAAGAGAAATCAATTTTTGAATAAAATTTGTAAAACGACTTTCCAAGTCGTGCTATAATTGTCTATGTATCAGATATTTAAAAAAGAAGTTAATAGTTTTTTTGGGTCATTGGTAGGCTATATTGTTGTTGGAGTTTTCTTAACAGCGACAGGTTTGTTTGTCTGGGTTTTACCCGATACCAATATTTTCGATTACGGTTTTTCTGACTTAGGAAGTTTCTTCCAGATTGCACCTTTTATTTTTCTTTTTCTGATACCCGCTATCACAATGCGGTCTTTTTCAGAAGAATTAAAAACAGGTACAATTGAATTACTTTTTACAAAGCCTTTAAGTAAATTAGAAATTATTGTTGGGAAATACTTGGCAAGTTGTTTCTTGATTTTAGTGTCATTATTACCAACAATATTGTACTATTATTCTGTATATCAATTAGGACTTCCACAAGGAAATATAGACTCAGCAGCAGTTTTTAGTTCGTATTTGGGTTTATTTCTTTTAGGGTGTGTCTTTGCTGCCATTGGAATTTTTTCTTCGTCAATGACTGACAATCAGGTAGTTGCATTTGTAGTTGCATTTTCATTATGCTTGCTTATGTACTACGGAATAAGCCAAATTGCAGGATTAACAATTTTTGGTAATGCCACTTATTTTCTCAGCCAATTAGGTTTAGATTATCAATATAATGCACTTGGAAGAGGCTTGATTGATTCTCGGAATGTAGTTTATTTCCTATCAGTAATAGGTATTTCTTTGTGGGCAACCAATCTAAGACTTTCCGCAAAAATTGGATAAGAACTTTAGTAACTGTAAAACAATAACTTATAATTTTTAATCGACTCTTTTAACGCCATTTTTCTCTACTTTTTCATTAAATAGCGATGCTATTCGCTTCAAAAGTAGAGAAAACTGACGTTAAAATAGCCACCCTAAAATTTTATAAGTTATTATTTCACCGTTACT
>JAAFJL010000143.1 GCA_013298865.1 Cytophagales bacterium
GCCAATGGCAGCTATGAAAAATGTTCCGAAAGAAGACGCTTTGAAAATTGCTGGTTGGATTAATTCATTAAGAAAAAAATAGTAATTCTTCTGAAAATATAAATAAAAAGCCCCTGATTCATCATCAGGGGCTTTTTTGATACATAGAAATGAGTTAAAGCAATTTAACTTAGAGGATTAGAGAATTAGAGTTAATATTTTGCCTTTTCTCTAATCCTCTATATCTCTAAGTTTCATTTGGGCGAACTCTTAGCTTAATTTCATTATAAGTTATTTTTAAACAGCTCCTCAGACATTAGCAACTCTGAAAGGGTGAACTTCGATTTTGTCCCATACTTTTCCAGAAATATAAATTTCGTTCTGATACCAGTCCTGAAACTCTTCCTCGGTCTCGAACTGTAAAACCATAGTTGAGCCAATCATTTTTCCATCATCATTTAGTATTGCCCCGCCCAATATAAAATTATTATTTTCTTTGAGTTTCTTTACGACTTCTAAATGACTCGGACGAACTGCCATTCGTCGTTCAATTGCCTCATTATCAGTAAAATCATGGGCGTAAATTAAATATTGTTTCATCGTTTTTGATGCGGCTGACCGCTCAGTTTTTTAGGAAAATTATCGGAATTAGAGATTTGACGACTTTTTGAAAGTTATAGTATCTACACATCTTTTTGAAAATTATAAATTTGTAAAAAATCAAATAGAATTAGGAATAAGTTGTTGATTTTCTGCTAAAAATTAGCTTTTAACCTCATCCCCCAACCCCTTCTCTAATTCCATTGTGGCTACTGAGAAGGGGAGCAGTTGGAGAGACTAACTAATTCATTATCAAATACTTATAAATCTGTGTAGATACTATAGCTTTTGAAAGTTGTCAAATCTAATTTTTAAGTATAGCATAGTTTTAAATTATAAAAACAATACAAAATACGTAATTATCAATAACTCTTTTCTACAATTTCTTTTACCATTTCTGGCGTAACATCACGGCGTTCTCCGAGTCCTTTCCAACCTCTTTCATTGAAACGTGCTTCAATAAATGTTGCGGATTTTGCGTAGTCCTCTGTGTATTCAGAAAGGCGAGTTTTTACGCCCATATTGTGCAAAAATTCAACAGTTTTCTCGATGGCAGCTTGGGCTTTTTCTTCGAGAGTTCCTTCGTTAATCCCCCAAACTCTTTCGCCATATTGGGCTAATTTTTCTTTTTTGTCTTCAAATTTCAGTGCGTATAAATGTGGAAAAACAATCGCTAAAGTCATTGCGTGGTCAATTCCGTACAAAGCCGTCAGTTCATGCCCAATTGCGTGCGTAGCCCAGTCAGAAGGAACGCCTTTTTGGATTAATCCATTCAATGCCATTGTACAAGACCACATAAAATTGGCTGCAGCTTCATAATCAGAGGGGTTTTCAAGGATTCTCGGAGCAATCTGTACCAATGTTTGCAAGATACTTTCGGCGATTCTATCTTGTAAAAATGCTCCCACGGGATAGGTAATGTACTGCTCCAATACGTGAGTATAGGCATCTACAATGCCATTTTTGATTTGTCTGACGGGGATGCTTTTTATTACTTCTGGGTCTAAAACTGAGAACTTCGGAAAAAGTCCTGGACCACCCATGCTCAGTTTTTCCTGCGTTGATTTTCGGGTAATTACTGCCCCAGAATTCATCTCTGAACCTGTGGCTGGTAATGTCAACACTGTACCGAACGGAACGGCAGTATTTGTACGAATCGCCTTTGTGAGAATGTCCCATGGTTCACCTTCAAAACCGATAGCCGCCACGATAAATTTTGTGCCATCAATCACCGAACCACCACCAACAGCCAAGACAAAATCAATGGATTGATTCCGTGCAATTGCTACAGCTTGCATTAGCGTTTCATAACTCGGATTGGGTTCAATTCCCCCAAATTCAGTTACTTTTCTATCACCCAATGCCACCATTACTTGTTCGTAAATACCATTTTGTTTGATACTTCCACCGCCATAAGTCAGTAAAATATGGGCATTTTCTGGTACTTCTTTAGCCAATTTGGCAATTTGTCCTTTACCAAAAATTATTTTTGTAGGATTCTGAAATTCAAAATTGAGCATGAGTTGTTTTGATAAAGTGATGAGTAAAATTAATTAAAATCGCAACATTTTTTTACAAAAGACCTCGAGAGAGGTCAAACATGATTAGCCATATGTGAAACGTATGGAATAGAGAAATGAGCGAATTCAACCCCGAATGGGGTTGAAGCCACCGATTAATCCATTTTCCCCGAGTTTCACTCAGGGCTAATCAAATTTAATCCTTTCAGGATTTTAAAAAAGAAATTGTTGCTAAAATCGTTCTTCAGAAGATAACATAAAAACTATTCGCCTCGCACTACTTCTACTACGCCATTGATTCTTTCTAATGAATTTACTAATTGTTCCAAATGTGTAGTGTCATGAATGATTAGGGCAATTTTTCCTTCAAAAATTCCTTCTTTTACCCCAATGGCAAGGCTCTGAATATTGACTTTTAATTCCTGAGAAATCACTTTTGTTACGTCATTCATCAGTCCCATGCGGTCTGTACCCGTGATAATGAGGTGGGCAACAAAAGACATTTCTATTTGTGACGCCCAAACTGCTTTTATCACACGCTCGCCATGCCGACTCAGTAATTCTGTTGCATTCGGACAAGATGTTCGGTGAATTTTGATGCCTTCATTGATGGTCACAAAACCAAAAACATCATCACCAGCAATTGGATTACAGCATTTTGCGAGTACATAATCTATCTTGTCCATGTCTTCGCCAATCAAAATTCCATCGGCATCTTTGCGGTCGCCGTGAAGTTTCTTGAGTTCCTTGACTACGTTTTTGGTATTCGTCAAAGGTTCTTGAATCGTCTTGGCTGCTTGCTTGCGTTCGTGGGCTTCACGGTCAGACTTCCAGCGTTTTAATTCATCCAGATTGATATACGCTTTCCCGAAACGATAAAACAAATCATTGGCATCTTTTGCATTAAAATACGCCCTCAATTGATTGGTTATTTCAAGGGTTAACACATTGAATCCCAGTATTTTAAGGCGATGTTCAATCATGTCTCGCCCCATCACGATATGCTGTTTATTGGCTTCTTTGATGTAATCTTTAATGCGGGTTTTTGCCTTGGTTGTTACTACAAAACGCAACCAATCTTCCGATGGTTTTTGTTTCGGCGAAGTCACACATTCGATAATATCACCCGTTTTTAACTTGTAACTGAGTGGTACTAATTTGTTATTGACCTTCGCACCAATGCACCTCGCTCCTACTTCTGTATGGATTTCAAAGGCAAAATCCAGTGCTGTTGCCCCGTCTTTCAGTACAATCAATTTCCCTTTTGGAGTATAAACAAAAACCTCTTCGCTGTACAAACTACTCCTGATGTCGTCCACCAATTCAACGGCAGATTGGGATTTATCCGAAGTCTCCAAAGCCTCCCGAATTTGACTCAACCAAGACTCAAAAGCCTGATTGGTTCGGGTATCATTGCCTTTGTATTTCCA
Source organism: Cytophagales bacterium (assembly GCA_013298865.1). GTDB lineage: Bacteria > Bacteroidota > Bacteroidia > Cytophagales > Spirosomataceae > JAAFJL01. The sequence goes on from JAAFJL010000143.1 coordinate 3,530, forward strand.
GTGGGCAGCAAAACCTTTTTCTGCAATTTCATCCATCCGCAAACTTCGTACTTGTACTTCTACCCAACGCCCCCGTTTGCCCGAACTCATTACAGTTGTGTGCAGAGACTCGTAACCATTTGATTTTGGGTTAGAAATCCAATCTTTCAAACGGTCGGGGTTGGGCGTATAATGGTCTGTCACCATAGAATATACCGCCCAACAAGCAGCTTTTTCCTGTTCTTGGGGTACATCCACAATTACCCGAACGGCAAACAAATCATAGATTTCCTCGAAGGGCGTATTGTTCTTTTTGATTTTATTATAAATCGAATAAATCGACTTTGGTCGCCCTTTGATTTGGACTTTCAGACCTGCCTTAATCGTATCTTTTTCGATGGGGCGAATGAAATTCTGAATAAATTTTTCTCGGGAAATCTTCGTCTCGCTCAGTTTATGGGCGATTTCTTTGTAAACATCGGGTTCGGTATATTTCAGACATAAATCTTCTAATTCTGATTTTATGGCGTGCAATCCGAGACGGTGGGCGAGTGGTGCATAAAGATAAAGGGTCTCAGAACTGATTTTGAGTTGCTTGTCTCTTGCCATACTCGACAGCGTACGCATATTGTGCAGGCGGTCGGCGAGTTTAATCAAGATTACTCGGATATCGTCCGACAAAGTGAGAAGCATTTTTCTAAAATTCTCTGCCTGTTGCGAAGTTCCCATCTCGAAAGCCCCCGAAATCTTGGTCAGACCATCAATAATCTTGGCAACTTTTTTCCCATAAATCCCTTCAATTTCGGACAATTCAATTTCCGTATCCTCCACGACATCATGCAGTAAAGCACAAATGACAGAGGTAGTACCCAGACCAATTTCTTCAATACAAATCTGAGCAACCGCAATCGGATGATAAATATAAGGTTCGCCAGACTTGCGTCTCATGTCCTTATGAGCCTCCGCAGACATCAAGAACGCCTTTTTTATCAGTTTTGCATCATTATCTTGGAGGTACGGTTTAGCTGCACGGAGCAATTTGCGATAGCGTTTAAGTATTTCCAGACGCTCCATTTCTAAGTCAATTGTAGCTACTGCTTGCACGGTTCTTTATATAATTTAGTTTGTAAAATAGCCCTTTCAGAGACAAAAATCGAAAGAAAGATAATTTACAAAATTCTGTCGGGAAAACAAGAGGGGAACAGAGACAAAGAGTTATTTTTCAATTCCCTTTACAGTTTTTATATGGTAAGCGTGCTACGACTTAGAACCAGAGGTACACATCAAATAAGAATTTCTTTGGATTTGATTGGAAAAAGACCCAACGAAGAATATATTGTATATGATTTATTGACGAGAGAATATAATCCTATGAAATTGAATCCAAATTTGATGCCGATGCACTTATTTCGGATTGAGGATTTGCAGCGGAGATTCTTGTCTGAACTTGGATTCGTGGGATTTGGGGATTATTTTGTCTGAACTTGAATCCATTGGATTAGTAGATTTTTAGAATTATTTTCTAAATCTTGTTAATCCTAAAATCTTGATTCAGACAAAAAGTGTATTAGATTATATGAATAATCATTAAAGAGATATTTTAAACAAAAATGAGCAATAAAAAATCTATCAAAACACCTCTTAAAGATATTGTGGAATATTGGGGGAGTAGAATCGATGAAACTGAATTGAGTATAGACTTTTCGGATGCGGAGGCAAGATGTTGGAGATGTACATATGAATCAAAATTGCATAGATGTCACATCATTCCTGATTCATTGGGTGGAGAAGATACTCCTTCTAATTTAGTTTTATTATGTCGAAGATGTCATACTGAAGCACCTAATATTAATGACAGAGATTTCTTTTGGGAATGGCTGAAAGCTCATAAATCTCCATTTTATGACACATATTGGACAATAAGGGGAATGAAGGAATATAATGTAATTTATAAAGAAACATTCGAGGAAATAGCCATGAGGCTAAAAATCGAACCAGAAGAGTTTGAAGCATTTCTGAAAGAGCAAAAGAATTTTGTCACAATTCATTTTGGAGAGGGACGTTTAAATCCTTCTACAATAGCTGGTATTATACGATCCTTCGTTAAACAGAAAGAATTAATACAGGAGCTTTAAACTTACTGATACTGAAACTTTCAACAACATGAAAACTCATACCACTACAAACTACCAAAATAATTTCATCTTGCACAAATCTTATTTATTTTCAGCTAACAGGATACTTAAACCCAAAAATAATGAAATCATCCATTAAGTTACTTGCTATCTATTTTTTAGTTTCATCTTGTAGTGATTCAAGTAAAAAAACAGAAACTCAAACGCAGGATTCTGCAAAAGTAGAAGCTAAAACTACCGAAACCCAACCTACTCAAACTGCCACTTTTGATATTAATTCCATTCCAATTTCAGATAAATTGAACGGAACATTTCCTTATTTTAAGTTGCCAGAAGGTTACACTTACACAGACCCCAAAAAATATCATGGCGAAGGTGAGACAAAGGATTATGACAAAGAGTATTTTCTGATTGGTGGTAAATTTTATCCCTACGAAGGCAAAACCTTTAAGGGTGAAATAAGGGTTGATGATAAAGTAAAAGATAAAAAATTTAGTCAATTAGAAATTCAGAAGAGTTTTGAAGAAACTATTTTGGGAGTGGGAGGCGTACGGCTCAACAATAACGAATCTGTATTGCCAGGAGAAAAAGATAAAATTAGCCAAAGTGATGTTAGTAACGGATATACCCATTCGGCTGAGACAGAATATAATGTGCAAACTTATGTTATTCGGAAATCAGATAAACTCATTTTCGTTCAGTTTGACTACTTGGATAATGCGTCCAGATTTACGGTTTTAGAGACTAAAAGTTTTGAAAATAAAATGAGTATAATCTCTGCCAAAGAAATTGAAAAACAGATAGCTGATAACGGAAAAGCCATTTTATATATCAATTTTGATGTAGATAAAGCGAGCCTAAAACCCGACGGATTAAGCACAGTGGATGAAATTGCGAAATATCTTCTATCAAATCCTACTGTAAAAATATCTATTGAAGGACATACTGACAACACGGGCGATGCTAAGCATAACAAAGATTTATCACTTCAAAGAGCTAATACTGTGATGAATATATTAACGTCTAAACAAATCAAAAAAGAAAATTTATCAGTAATTGGCTATGGTTCAGAAAAGCCTCTGGTTGATAATAATTCAGAAGAAAATAAGGCGAAAAATAGACGAGTTGAATTAGTAAAGAAATAATAAAAACTATCATTTGCTGACATACACCACAGAAAGTGTATCTTGATTCTCTTGAATCGTAAACTGTTTGAAATTCGTAAGTTTTGATTTGAAATGAGTTAAAATCCAAATGGAGTAACTTGTAATTTCGTAATCAGAATTTAAAAGGGTTAATTGAATGAAAACAAGAAAATTAGGAAATCAAGGATTAGAAGTCTCAGCCATTGGTTTGGGTTGTATGGGTATGAGTTTTGGGTATGCTCCATTTCCACCCAAAGAAGAGTCAATTGCACTTATTAGAAAAGCCGTTGAAGAAGGCGTAACTTTCTTTGATACCGCCGAAGTTTATGGACCTTATTCCAACGAAGAGATTGTTGGAGAAGCTCTCAAACCATTTAAAAATCAATGTGTTATCGCTACAAAATTTGGTTTTAAATATGTTGATGGAAAAATGGCAGGCGTGGACAGTCGCCCCGAAACCATTAGAAAAGCGGTGGAAGGCTCATTGAAAAGATTAGGCGTTGAATGTATTGATTTATTGTACCAACATCGTGTGGATGTAAGCGTACCCATCGAAGACGTGGCGGGGACGGTAAAAGATTTGATTCAAGAAGGGAAAGTGAAATATTTTGGGCTTTCTGAAGCGGGGGCAAATACCATTCGTAAAGCTCATGCAGAACAACCTGTATCGGCTCTGCAAAGCGAATATTCTCTTTGGACACGCCAACACGAAACCGAAATTATCCCAACTATCGAAGAACTCGGCATTGGTTTTGTGCCTTTTAGTCCATTGGGTAAAGGATTTTTGACTGGTGCAATGGACGAAAAGCGTCAATTTGAAGCGGGTGATACTCGTGCCATTATCCCAAGATTTACAGAAGAAGCACGTATCAAAAATAGAGCTTTGGTTGATGTAATTGCCAAATTTGCCCAACAAAAAAATGCCACAAATGCCCAAATTGCTTTGGCGTGGGTATTGGCTCAAAAACCTTCGTTTGTTCCAATTCCTGGCACAACAAAACTCCATCGTTTGACAGAAAATAATGGTGCTATCGACATTCAGCTTTCAGCCATCGAACTTCACGAACTTACCTTTGCTTCTGAACAAATTACAATCATGGGAGCGAGATATACGGAGGCAATGGAGGCGGCTACGGGGTTGTGATTTATAGAATTCGCTTAACATTTTATCCTTGATTAGAGGATAATTACCTGAATGAATAATTTGTAATACTTATCAAAAAACAAAAATCATGAAAAAATTATTTCTCCTAACAATTTCACTATCAGTTACTTACAATCAATTGAAGGCACAAGGTGCCAATACAGTTTTTACAAAAGATGGAAAAGCCTTGGAGGTGAGAACAACGCCAAATAATACCCTTGTAGAACTAAACAAAGCCGATAGTCTTTTTAAGTTCAACGTAGCGGTTGCAAACTTCCCTGCGGGCAAAAAATTAGATTGGCATTATCATCCTGACGGGCAGATATTGGTTTACACTGATGGCATTGGCTACTATCAAGAAAGGGGACAGCCTAAGAGAACAGTCCAAAAAGGTGAGGTGATAAAATGTCTCCCTGGCGTTCAACATTGGCACGGTGCTTCGGCTGAAAGTGGTGCAAGTTACATGGCAACTTATTCTACATTAAAAGGAGTTACCGTTTGGCTTGAAAAAGTTTCGGATGAAGACTATAATTCAAACAATTCGACAGCACAAAAAGTAAATGTCGAAGAAGAAATCAAAACTCTTTCAAAAAACAAATGGCAATGGATGGCTGATAAAGATGTCGATAAATTGGGCAAATTGTTTGATAGTCAAGCCATGTTTGTACACATGGGCGGCTCGTGGGGCAAAGAGCGTGAATTGGAGATTATAAAATCAGGATTTATTCATTACAAAAAGGCTGATATTCATGAAGTTTTAAAACCAATTATTCTCGACAATACGGCTATCCTATTGAACAGAATTACGCTTTTGGCAGTGGTTGGTACAAATGAAGTAAGCAATCCATTCATGGTAACGGAGGTATATGTTAAAGTTGGTAATGAATGGAAAATGGGTTCGCTTTCATTTTCAAAACTTTTGACACCATAACTATTTGATTTTCGTAAGTTTCCATTTGAAAAGCATTATTTTTTATTGACTTTTTCATATATTTTTGTTAAATTTTAGAAAAATCGAAAACAAATAAAACGATGGCAAAATATAATCTTAAAATAAACGGAAAAATCAGGAAGGTGGACATCGACCCATCTACGCCTATGTTGTGGGTATTGCGTGACCACCTCGATATGCCTGGCACAAAATACGGTTGTGGCATGGCTCAGTGTGGTGCCTGTACTGTGCATTTAGACGGAACAGCCGTTCGTTCTTGTTCGTTGCCTGTTTCAGCAATCGGAAAAGGAGCAATTACGACCATCGAAGGTTTGTCTGAAAATGGTACGCATCCAGTACAAAAAGCGTGGATAGAGCATGATGTGGCACAATGTGGCTATTGTCAGTCGGGGCAAATTATGAGTGCCGCTGCCTTGTTGAAAGATAATCCAAAACCAACGGATGCGGATATAGATAATGCCATGAGTGGAAATATTTGTCGTTGTGGAACGTATTTGAGAATAAAAGAAGCGATAAAAACAGCCTCAAAAAACTAACCTTAAATCTGAACGAAAATGGAAAATAAGAATACACAGAGCCGTCGCTCTTTCCTCAAATCGTCGGCATTGACAGGTGGAGGTTTGATGCTAAGTTTTACTTGGTTAACAAGTTTTAAATCTGCCGATAAAATGGCTACGTTGAATCTGCCAGAGCAATGGGCAGAACTCAACGGATATATCAAAATCACGCCCGATAATGTTATTAAAATCTTTTGTCCGAATCCAGAATTTGGGCAAAATGTAATGACTTCGCTACCCATGATTGTAGCCGAAGAATTGGATGCTGATTGGAAAAATGTGGTTGTAGAAATGGGACCTCACGACAACGTGAAATTAGGACCACAATTCACAGGGGGCAGTAATTCCGTAAAAATGTACTGGAAACCCTTACGAAACGCAGGGGCTTCGGCAAGACAAATGCTCATTGAAGCGGCGGCTCAAACTTGGAGCGTTCCAGCAACTGAAATCACTACCAAAGGGGGCGTTTTATCTCATTCAAGTGGAAAGACAGCAAAATATGGTGAAATGGCAAGCAAAGCCGCTACTATTACCGTTCCGAAAGACGTAAAACTGAAAGCGGTTAAAGATTTTTCTATCGTTAGTAAATCTCAGAAAAATTCAGAAGGTTTAAAAGTAGTTACAGGAAAACCACTCTTCGGCATGGATTATCGTGTCGATGGAATGTTGATTGCCATGATTCAGCACCCACCAGCATTTGGTATGAAATTAAAATCTTTTGATGCTTCGCAAGCCCTAAAAATGCCAGGCATTAAAGATATTTATAGTTTCAAATTATATGAAGAAGGCTACGAACAAGCAGCATTTGATACTCGTACTTTCAACGAAATGATTGCCATTGTGGGTAATACCACTTGGGAAGTCATGAATGCCCGCAAGAAAATCAATGCACAATGGGAGCCTATTACTGAGACCAAAGAAAAAGTAAATGGTTTTGGAGGAAGAAAAATTGAAAATATCGTTCCTGCGGGTCTGGAGAGTACAAATGCTCAATTAGCTAAGATGCAAGAAATGGCTAAACAACCAGCCAAGCAATTGAGAAAAGATGGCGACCCAGAAACGGCTTTCAAAAATGCAGCGGTGGTGATTGAACGTACTTATAATGCCCCGTTCTTGGCTCATAATTGCATGGAACCTATGAATTTCTTTGCTCATGTTGAGGCAGACAAGGCTTTGGTGGCAGGTCCAACGCAATCAGCCAGTTGGTTAGAACCTTCACTTACAAAAGTTTTAAATTTACCCGCCGATAAGATTGAAATACAAATGACTCGTATGGGAGGTGGTTTTGGGCGGAGAGCTTATAGCCAGTTTGCCTACGAAGCGGCTCGCATTTCTCAAAAAATGAAAGCCCCAGTCAAACTCATTTATACCCGTGAGGATGATATGACCTACGGAATCTATCGCCCAATGTACACGGCTACCTATCGTGCGGCTTTGGATGTGAATAAAAATCTGATTGGTTTTCATGTAAAAGGTGGCGGTATTCCGGAAAACCCTGTTCATGCCAATCGTTTTCCTGCGGGAGCGGTTGATAATTATTTGGCAGAGGGTTGGGAAATTGCTTCAAATGTTACGATTGGAGCATTTAGAGCCCCACGTTCAAACTTCAATGCGGCGGCAGAACAATCATTTTTGGATGAAGTTGCCGAAGCTATGGGCAAAGACCCAATCCAACTTCGCCTTGATTTACTGAAACGTGCCAAAGAAAATCCAGTAGGGAAGAATAATGAATATGATGCAGCCCGATATGTTGGCGTTTTGGAGTTATTGAAAGAAAAATCAGGTTGGGGCAAACCCGAAAATGCGGGTAAAAAACGTGGAGTGGCAGCATATTTTTGTCATAATTCTTATGCAGGTCATGTAGTGGATTTAGTCATGCGAGATGGGCAACCATACGTTGAGGCTGTAACCTCTGCCATTGATTGTGGTGTAGTTGTGAATCCAGATGCGGCAATCAATATGGTGCAAGGTGCTGTGGTTGATGGCATTGGAAATTCTTTCTACGGAGCTTTGACGCACAAAGACGGTGTTGCCGAACAAAATAACTTTCATAATTACCGCATGATTCGCCATAATGAAGCTCCTAAGAAAATAGACGTACATTTTGTACAAAACGAAATTGACCCAACTGGATTGGGCGAACCACCTTTTCCACCAGTTTTTGGGGCAGTGGCAAATGCCTTGTTTAAGGCTACTGGGAAACGTTTTTATAATCAGCCTTTTAAAATGGAGACGGAGAAGAAGGTTTAGTTTCTCCGAAAGTTTTATGGACACAAAGTCGCACAGAGTTTATCACGAAGTTTCTCAGAGTATTTTCTTAGTGTAACTTTGTGAGATACTCTGCGAGACTCTGTGACCGATGACCAATATTCAAAATATGAAACCTGTCAAAACAACATACAATAGACGTTCATTTTTAAAATCATCTGCCCTTTCGGGTGGAGGATTCTTACTTAGTATTGGGTGGTTATCAAGCTTTAAATCTATTGATAATCAGTCCGTTACAAATCTTCCGCCCAATTGGAATGAACTCAACGGCTTCATCAAAATCACAGCCGATAATGTTATCAAAATCATGTCACCTAATCCAGAGGGAGGTCAGGGTGTAAAGACCTCTATGCCCATGATTGTGGCTGAGGAATTGGATGTTGATTGGAAAAACGTTATCGTTGAACAGGCTGATTTAGATACCAAACACTTTACACGCCAGTTTATAGGTGGAAGTCAGGCAATACATCAAGGCTGGAAACCCCTCCGTAATGCAGGAGCAACTGCCCGACAAATGTTGCGTGAAGCGGCAGCTACCCAATGGCAAGTCCCTGTGGATGAGGTCAGTACAGAGTTAGGGATTTTATACCATAAAAAAAGCGGGAAGTCTGCCAAATACGGAGAAATGGCTTCCGCAGCTGCCCAAATCCCGATTCCGAAAGAGGTAAAATTAAAGGACGTAAAAGACTTTAAAATCATTGGTAAATCAAAAAGTAATGTTGATATTGAAAAAATCGTTACTGGAAAACCGCTTTTTGGTATAGATACCCAAAGAGACGGAATGCTGATTGCGATGATTGTTCACCCACCTGCAATGGGTCTGAAATTCAAAGCCATTCAGAATGAGGATGTTATCAAGAAAATGAAAGGTATCAAGGATGTATTTCCCATCAAGATTTTTAATGAAGGGTACGAAAAGACTTTTTTTGATACCTTAAATTTCAATGAAGTCGTTGCCGTGGTGGGCAATTCTACTTGGGAAGTAATGAAAGCCCAAAAAGCTCTAAAAATTGACTGGGAGCCAATTCAAAGTTCCACCGAAAACAGGAATATGTTGGGTAGAAAATTAACAGTAAAAATTCCTGCGGGCTTAGAAAGTTCAACGGAACATACTGAGAAATTGGCGGAAATGTTGAAAAAACCGCTCAACGTCCTCCGCAAAGATGGCGACCCAGAAATTGCCTTCAAAAATGCTTCAAAAGTAATCGAACGGACTTATACAGGACCATTTTTGGCTCATAACTGCATGGAACCGATGAATTTCTTTGCCCATGTTACGGATGAAAAAGCGGAATTAGCAGGTCCTCTCCAAAAGCCTGAATTTACAGAACAAGCCCTCTCAGCACGTCTGGAAATGCCTTTGGACAAAATTGACATTCAGATAACTCGTCTCGGTGGCGGTTTTGGCAAGCGTTCGTATGCCCATTGGTTATTGGAAGCCGCTCTGATTTCTCAGAAAGTAAAAGCTCCCGTAAAACTGATTTATTCACGAGAAGACGATATGACTTCGGGCATTTATCGCCCTGCCTATTCGGCAACTTATCGTGCTGCATTGGATGCCAATAATGATTTGGTAGGTTTTCATGTAAAAGCCGTTGGTATTCCAGAATCGCCTTTGTTTCCTAACCGATTTCCTGCGGGGGCAGTGGACAATTATTTGGCAGAAGATTTCACGATTGACTCCAATATTACGGTGGGTTCGTATAGAGCCCCTCGTTCCAATTTTATCGCTGCCGCCGAACAATCATTTTTAGATGAAGTGGCAGAAGCTACGGGCAAAGACCCCATCGAATTCAGATTGGATTTATTAAAAAAAGCCCAAGAAAAACCCGTAGGGAAAACCAACGATTATGACCCCGCACGCTACGCAGGAGTGTTGGAATTAGTCAGAGAAAAATCAGGTTGGGAACAAGCTAAAAGCACAAAAAAATTAGGTGTATCAGCCTATTATTGTCACGATTCTTACGCTGCCCATGTGCTTGATATAGAAGTGAAAAATGGAGAACCCATCGTAAAAAACGTGTGCTGTGCCATTGATTGCGGCATAGTCGTAAATCCAGACACTGCCAAAAACATGGCAGAAGGGGCTGTTATAGACGGCATTGGAGTTGCTTTATTTGGCAAAATGACCTTCACGAAAGGCGTACCCGATAAAAACAATTTCCACACGTACCGCATGATACGTATGAACGAAGCTCCCAAGAAAATTGACGTGCATTTTGTGCAAAACAATATTGAGCCATCAGGCATGGGCGAACCAGCTTATCCTCCTGTTTTTGGAGCATTAGCAAACGCCCTTTACAAAGCCACAGGCAAACGATTTTATCAACAACCTTTTATGGATTTTATGGGGTGATTACTGTAGCACGGGATTGAATCCCGTGAAATTGGAGTCCGATTCACGGGATTCAATCCAGTCTTGTCCGAAACCTTGAAAAATGGTTAATTTTGCTAAAAACTTTATGCAAAAATGACCGATACTTCCATTTCAGCCGAGACATTACTGAATTATTTTCCCGATAGTTTACTTGATAAACTCTCCCTTGAACACAAGGTTGACTATCAAGTTAAAAAATTAAATGGTAAACTCG
>JAAFJL010000144.1 GCA_013298865.1 Cytophagales bacterium
TCTCAATGATAACCGATTTATTACCAAGACATATTCATGCCACTTCTACCGAGGGTTTTCTATTAAAAATATTACTCTTTGTACTCGCTTTTACAATTTTATAAACGTTACAACTTAGATTATTATTATGAAAATGACTATTAGAGTTATCACGAGTGGAAAAACTGTCAAAGCCGATATTAAAATTATTTCTAAAACTGTAAAACGTGTCATATTTTTTATAAATAATTGATTATCAAATGCTTAATAACTAAACTATATCTCGTACCCAACCTCTAACAGCCATTTTTAATTCATAATTTTACATTTTTAATTCCCATTAATCATCATTATCTCCGCTTTCTCTTACGGTAGATTCGTTTTCTTCGGAATAATAAAATGCGTGTATATTGACTACGTTTTTAGAAAAATCTATTTTCTGAAACTTCACTCGGTGAATCGGCAAACCTGTTCGTTCACGGAGATTCTGCAACATTTCTGCTCGTTTTTCAGGTTGAATCAAATCCATTCTGTCGTAGTTTATTTCTTCAAAACTCTCATGTTCAAGTCCCAAGTGTCCGTCTAAAATATAAGTCAGCACCAAGATAATGACATTACAAATCAACAATAGTAATAAGGTATCCGTCAGATTTGCCAGAGCGTTCAAAATTCCCACGGTAACAGTCAAGAAAAAATAGCCCATTTCCCGCACAGGGACAGTTACGGTTCTGTACCTAAAGATAGAAAATATCGCAAAAAGCCCAAACGAAAACCCCAGTTCGATTTTGGTACTACTCAGCAAAAAACAAATCAGAAAGAGAACACTATTGAAAAGGAAAAAAGTAAAGACAAAATCTTTGTTCTTGTGGCGAGCATAATAGAAAGTTCTGATGAGAACAAAAGTAACAATGAGATTGAGTAAGTACCTCAGTCCAAACTCCAGAACAATATTTTGTTCGATATAACTGATGATGTCTTTTAGTGAATGATTCATTATGGCTGTTAGAAGATTTTTATTTTACTATCTGATTATCAAATAGTTATAGAATTTTTTCAAATAATTATTAATTATTTTTTCAAAACCTAAATCCAAAGATACAAATGATTCGTAGGTCTGGGAAATGCTCAATAAAACTTTAATACAGTTTATTAGAGCGGGAAAAAATTAACAAATAATAAATATTAAAAAAATGAAAAAGTTAGCTCTTGTATTCAGTTTAGGATTAGGTTTAGTAGGTTTCGCAAGTCAAGCCCAAACAATGGACAACACCGTAACTGTAGGTACGCAAGCGATGTTTCCGATGAAAAACATTGTTGAAAATGCAGTAAATTCTAAGGCTCATACTACATTGGTGGCAGCCGTAAAAGCCGCAAGTTTAGTAGAGACTCTCCAGACAAAAGGACCATTTACGGTATTTGCTCCTGTAAATGATGCCTTTGAAAACCTACCAGCAGGCACGGTAGAAACGCTTTTGAAGCCTGAGAACAAAGCAACATTGGCAAAGGTTTTGACCTATCATGTGTTGTCTGGGAAATATGATTTTGAAGCAATTTCTAAAGCCATCAAAATGGGAAATGGTGTAGCTGAATTCAAAACAGTAAGTGGTGGTAAATTAATGGCAATGATGAATGGCAAACATAATATCATGCTAAAAGACGAAAACGGCGGAACAGCAAATATCAGTACTTATGATGTTTTCCAATCTAACGGAGTGATTCACGTATTGGATGCTGTCGTATTACCAAAAATGTAGGGTAGAATTAGCGACGGGGATGTGTGATAGTCCTGAGTATTAAGTATTTAGTCCTAAGTATAAACGGACGGCATTTTGCTTTATCGAAGACTTTTTACACAACCCCACAGCTAAATTCAGGTGTGGTTTAATAATTCTGAGAATTGTACAGGGGACTTCTTTTTTAGAAGTCCTTTGTCTGTTTGTCAAAACCAAAACAAGGAGGCAAGTAATTGTCTCCTTATTTCGGTTTTGATTAATCTGTAATTCACTGATTACCAATATCTTGATTTTTTAATTTTACACTTTCAATTTTCAGCTATTACTCATGAAGCTGTTTAAACTTTCTCTTTTGACTAAAATTACTCCTGGGGTCGCACTCGACTTTTAAATCCAGCTTTCCAAAATTCTTTTAATGTAGCTCTGCTATATGTCAAGAATTTTAAAAATCTGGCTCTAAAAATAGCCTAATTTTAGAACAAAACAGAAAGTTTAAATAGCTTCTATGTATATTTGTTGTCGAGAACAATAATTAAAAAAAGCATTTCTATTTGTCAATCTCCCGACAGTTCAAGGGCTTTCATTCATCTAACTTTGTTTTTCATTTCAATAAGTTTTTCCTAAATCCATGTCCATAAGACGTAAAACTGTCATATCAGAAGAAAATTTAGTCGCTTTGCTTCAAAGTAAAGATGAACGAGGCTTTTCTATTCTCTACGACAACTACTCATCAGCCTTATATGGCGTAATTTCAAAAATAGTCCGTTCTGAAGAAATCGCATCCGATGTGATGCAAGATGCTTTTGTGAAAATCTGGAAAAATATAGAGTCTTATAATCGTACGAAAGGCACACTTTTTACATGGATTTTGAACGTTGCTCGTAATACAGCAATAGATAAAGTACGTTCTCAAGAATTTATTCAGACACAACAAAACCAAGACATCGAAAATTTCGTAAATGTTATTGACAGTCAGCAAAGTAGCAGTTTTGATATTGACGCCATCGGATTAAAGAAATTAGTAACTAAACTCAGACCAGAACATCAACAAATTGTTGATTTATTGTACTTTCAGGGTTACACGCAGTCGGAGGTTGCCGAAGAATACGGCATTCCACTCGGCACAGTAAAAACCCGAATAAAAAGTGCCATAACGCATCTGAGAGAGTTGTTTGTAGGAATTGCTTTCTTAATCTTAAAGTTTTTTTGGTAGTAATCAAAAAAAAGACTTCAATTAACATTTAAAAAATATTTAATAAAAAACCAGCTAATAGCCCAAAGCTAAAAGCATACTATTTAATGAATACAGAAGCATACATAGCATCAGGAATTCTGGAAAGTTACGTGCTTGGAATCGCTACCGAAGAAGAAGTTTTGGTGGTTGAAAAACTGGCACAAGAACACCCTGAAATTCAGCAAGAGATTGTCCTTATACAGGAGGCTCTGGAAGCGTATGCCCTCACGCACGAGACCGAAGTACCAACAGAATTAAAGTCTAAAGTAATGGCGGCAATCGCCAGAGAGGCATCTGATAACCACGAAGAAAAAATAGAAGAAGAGGCATTTGTAAAACCGCTTTATCCGCCAAAAAAACCTGCTGGAATGTCCCTTTGGGCAATTGCGGCATCCGCTTTGTTGGTGCTAAGTTTGGCTGGTAACTGGCTACTTTTTGGTAGATGGAAAAATACCGAAGAACAAGTAGCAGTTTTAGAATCTAAAAACTTGCAGGTTGCACAACAAAATCAAGTACTAAAAGCGAGCTATCAGCAAGAAGTTGGAATCTTGCAAAGTGGTCTGTTCCAGGCAGTTGCCTTGAAAGGACAACCTATTGCACCCGAAGCAAAAGTGATGGTGTATTGGAACAAACAAAACAGCGAAGTCTATGTGGCTTCATTGCAATTGCCAACTGTACCAGCAGGAAAACAATACCAACTTTGGGCAATTGTGGACGGAAAACCCGTGGACGCTGGGATGATAGAAAACGATACACTTTTACTGAAAATGAAGTCCTTCCCGAAAGCCTCAGCATTTGCAGTTTCCCTCGAAACCAAAGGCGGTAGCACTACCGAAGCAGGACCAAAAGGAGATATTTTTGTAATGGGAGCAGTGTAGGTTATATTATTGAATTAAGAATTTTGAATTCAGAACAAGGAATCAAGAATGCAGAAGTGAAGTTCCCTCCTAAATACTTCTAAAATCTACATTCCTTGTTCTGAATTCTGACTTATTACATTAACGGTATTCCCGTGCTACAAAAAAAGCATTTGCCCACAGGCAGATGCTTTTTTTGTTTCTGTGAAAATGAGTTATCTTGCATAATACTTTTCGATTTTTCAACACACATTTATTCCCTAACTTTCCCATGAAGAAACTCATTGTCATACTCTTAGGCGTGAGTATTGCTTTTACAGCATTCAACCAAACCTCTGTTACAAAACCCGAATGGCTTGACCCTAATGTGGTAGAAATCAATAGGTTGCCTTCTCGTGCAACAGCTTTTGCTTTTGAAAACGCAGATTTAGCAAAGGCAAATATCCCTGCAAATTCAAAGAATTTCTTGTCTTTGAATGGCACTTGGAAATTCCAATGGGTAGCAAAACCAAGTTTGAAAGCCTCCAATTTTTGGGAAGAAAACTTCGATGATTCTCGTTGGGACAACTTTAAAGTGCCTCAAAACTGGGAATTTGCTGGTTATGGCACGCCCATTTACGTAAATATTCCCTACGAATTTGATACCCGTTTCAAATCCACGGATGATTGGGCGGTAAATCAACAAAAAATCACGACAAGCCTCCCTCCTATTCCAGAGGCAAATCCCGTGGGAATGTACCGCAGAAAGTTCACTTTGCCCAATGATTGGTCTGGTAAACAGATATTTATACAATTGGGTGCAGTAAAATCTGCTTTCTATTTATACGTAAACGGTCGGAAAGTTGGTTATGGCGAAGATTCAAAATTAGAATCTGAATTTGACCTAACTGAATTTGTTCGTGCAGGAGAAAATTCGATTGCGATAGAAGTTTATCGCTGGTCGGACGGGTCGTATCTGGAATGCCAAGATATGTGGCGAATTTCTGGAATTGAGCGAGACGTATTTTTGTTTGCTCGTCCGAAATTAAATATTCGTGATTTCAAAGTCATTAGCGTGCTGGATAATACTTACAGAAAAGGACTTTTCAATCTTGATTTAGAAATTGATAATAATTCCTACTACGATAATTCAGTGAATATTACCGCAGAATTGTTCGACGCTGCGGGAATTAAAGCTCTGACTGTCAATACCTTAAAACCAGAATTAGTAAAAGGTGTAAACAAACAAAGTATTTCATTGAAAGGTGAAATCCAGAATGTTGCCCAATGGTCTGCCGAAATACCGAACCTTTATACGATGGTCTTGACACTGACCGAAAAGGACGGAAAAGTATTAGAAGTAATTAACAGAAAGGTAGGTTTCCGTACTTCTGAAATCAAAAACGGGCAATTGATGGTAAACGGCAAACCGATTTATATCAAAGGAGTAAATCGCCATGAACACGACCCTGTGAAGATTCACGTAATGACGGAAGAAATGATGGTCTTGGATATTCAGTTAATGAAAGCACTGAATATCAACGCAGTACGGTCGAGTCACTATCCAAATCATCCTCGTTGGTATGAACTTTGCGACGAATACGGACTCTACGTAGTGGACGAACCAAACATCGAATCTCATGAAATGGGTTATGATATTCTGAAAACCGTTGGTAACAAACCTGAGTTTTTGAAATCTCACCTTGCCCGTACGACCCGTATGTTCGAGCGTGACAAAAATCATCCTTCCATTATTATCTGGTCTTTGGGCAACGAAGCAGGCAATGGTTGGAATTTTTACAATACCTATATGTGGTTGAAAGAACATGACAAAACTCGCCCTGTACAATACGAACGTGCTGAGTTAGAATGGAATACGGATATTTACTGCCCAATGTACCCCGAAATTGAGCAGATAGAAAAATACGCAAAACAGAACCCTGACCGCCCGCTTATTATGTGCGAGTACGCCCATGCGATGGGTAATTCAGTCGGGAATTTCAAGGAATATTGGGATGTGATTGAAAGCTATCCAAAATTGCAAGGTGGTTTTATCTGGGACTGGGTTGACCAAGGCGTTTTGATGGAACGAGCAGGTAAAAAAATCTATGGTTATGGCGGTGACTGGGGTCCAAAAGACATTAATTCAGATAAAAATTTCTTGTGTAACGGCTTGGTTGCCCCAGACAGAAGTATTCATCCGCACGCTTGGGAAGTGAAGAAAGTGTATCAATATGTGAAATTTAAAAGTCCGAATCCTAATCAGATTGATGTACGTAACACATTCGTTTTCAGGAATTTAGACAATTTTTATTTAACTTGGTCGCTCTCGGAAGAAGGCGTAGAAGTAGAAAAAGGTCGTTTTGATGATATGACAGGTATTGAACCCAATCAGACAAAAACGTTTAATTTAGCTCCGAAATATGTTCAGAAAGCAGGAAAAGAATATTTCTTGAATGTTTCCCTGAAACTGAAAACTCGTGAACAATTGTTGCTACAAAACGCTGAAATGGCTTATGAACAATTTGCCATTTCTCCAGCAAAATTACCTACCAATCGCCCTGTGGTAGTTTCAGGAACAGCGAAACCTCCTCAAGTGGAAGAATCTGGTCTAAAAATTACAGTTACGGGAACAGATTTCATCATCGTGCTTGACCGTGAGGCTGGTATCATTTCTTCTTACGTAAAACAGGGTATAAGTTTACTCAAAAAAGGTCCACTCCCCGATTTTTGGCGTGCCGCTACCGACAATGACTATGGGTCAAACCTCCAGAAAAAGAATCGTATTTGGCAGAAAGCGGGTAAAATCGAGCCGATTTCTAACTCCAGTATTGCTATTTTCAGTGGAAATCCGCAGATTACTTTCGAGAAAAAACTCTTGAACGGAGACGCACTTTATACCACAACTTATGACATTGACGCTGAAGGAAACATCAAGATTGTTAATAAATTCAAGGCAGTCACAGGAAAATATCCTTACATGATGCGGTTCGGAAATATGATGACTATCCCTAAAGAATTTGACCAATTGAAATGGTACGGACGTGGACCTCACGAAAATTATTGGGACAGAAAAACCAGTGCAATGGTAGGTTTATACGATGGCAAAGTTGCTGACCAATATCACCCATATATTCGTCCGCAAGAATCTGGCAATAAAGCAGACGTACGTTGGGCAAGTCTAACCAATGCAAAAGGTAGAGGTTTAATGATAGTTTCAGAAGATAAGTTATTGAATATCAATGCAATAAACCATAGCCAAGAAGATTTAGACCCAGCCGAAGATAAAGCTCAGTACCATTCAGGGGATTTAGTTGGGCGAGAAGAAACCTACCTCAACGTTGACCTCCAGCAGACAGGTTTAGCAGGAATAGACTCATGGATGCACCAACCATTAGAGCAGTATCGCCTCAATTATCAAGGCTATGAATACAGTTATTGGCTAAGACCCATCGTTCCGTTCACAGGCAAAAAAGATAAAAATGTAGAGGGAGGGAATTAGGAATGGCATAAGATTTATTTTTGAAAATTCTATGAGGTCAATTACCTCATAGAATTTTCATGTTTAAACAAGTCCGAAAAAATGACCACACAAATCCTACAAAGTATCAAATCAATCGTTTCTTTAAACCAAAACGAAGAAGAAGCATTTGTCAATATTTTGGAAGTAAAACAGTTCAAGAAGAAAGAATTTTTACTTCTTGAAGGACAGATATGCGACAAGATTATCTTTATCAATAGTGGCTGTGCAAGAATTTTTTATAACGTAGATGGTGTCGAAAATACATTTCAATTTTTCTTTGCGGAAAGATGGTACACCGATTTTTCAAGTTTTCTGACAGGTCAACCAACCATCGAGAATATGCAAGCTCTTGAGCCTTGTGAGGTAATACAATTCAAGAAAAAAGACCTTTATCAATTATATGACACCTATCCTGTTTTTGATCGTGTAGGTAGAATTTTGGCGGAAAATGCTTTTCTTTCAGTTTCAAAACTCAATCAAATGCTCACCAATGAAGAACCAGAACAACGATATTTAAACCTTATGAGTCAACGTCCAGAGGTAGTTCAAAGAATTCCTCAACATTATATTGCTTCTTATCTGGGCATCAAGCCCGAATCTCTTAGTCGAATTAGAAAAAGAATTCTTTTGGCTAAGGAACGGTGAAATAATAACTTATAAAATTTTAGGGTAGTTATTTTGGCGATAGTTTTGTGCACTTTTGAAGCGAATAGCACCGCTATTTAATGAAAAAGTGAATGAAAATATCGCCAAAAGAATTGCATAAAAATTATAAGTTATTGTTTTACCGTTCCTCAGTAAATTTCATAACCTAAGTCAACGTTTTTAGCCTTCATCTCTACTGAATTTTGCAATGTCAAATTTAAAAACATTGTAAAAATGAAGAAGTCAATTTTAATCTTAATCACAACGCTTTTCCTTGCTAATGGGAAAGCCCTCGCACAAAGTAGTTCAGAAAATTCCTCAAAATGGGGTATTGAAACTGAGCTAATTCAACCTTTACTTCCCAACGTAGGTATCATTCGTATTCAGGCTACCCGTACAATTACATCTTCCGATAGTAAGCGTGGCGACCTTTTGATTGGTGCGTACATTCGTCCAAACGTGAAACATGATATTGTAGAAAAAATCAATGAATATCTTTTTATTCTTGGGTATCGCCAGTATTTATGGAAAGGGCTGCACATAGAAGCAAAGTCTAATACAGGTTATGCTTGGGGAACAAAAAACCTTATTGATGGCAAGGATTATAACAATTTTTCTTGGTTTTGGGAAGCCAACGCTGGCTACAAATTCGACTTTGCCAAAAAGCAAAACACTAATCTTTATCTTATTGCCCAGTTTGGAGTTTTAAGTAGTGTTACCGCCGACATTGGTCCCAGAGGAGGGAAATCAGATACTTTCCCCCAAGGAAATCTTGTTTTAGGCGTTAATTTTTAATCAAAAATCTCATGAAAAACATCATAGCAACCATAGCATTAACCATCATTTTTATGACCGATGGTTTTGCACAAATAATCAAAAAGAAGGACTTTTTGTACAGTAATAAATTCAGTTTAATGGCAGGACTCATTCAACCAATTGGATTGAGTGGCGGAAATATTGAGGTAAATTATTTTACTAAAAAAATGGCTTTTGATTTCTCCCACGGCTTTTCTCTTAACCCGCCAGTTGTTGGGGATTTCAAAACGCAGGGTGTAGCACTGCATTTACCGTATTCAACAGGGTTTGGGGTTGGCTATCGGTTTACGCAATTTTTAGATGTTCGTTTTGAACCAAAATTGCACAGTTGGGAAGTTTATAACAAAGGTGAAGCACAAACTGAGGCTACCAAAATCAAAGATTTCAAGACAATCACGCTTGGTATTGGCGTTTATTACCGCTATTTCCCTTTCAAAAATAGTGATAATGAATTCTTGCAAGGAATTACCACCAGCACAAGTTTAAGGTATTGGCAAAATGTAGGCACAACCCTGAGTAACGATGAGTTTTCTTATACCAATAAGATTTCTGGTAAAAAAGAAACGCTGAAAGCCCCTAACATTGGAATTGCCAATACGCCAATTATTTTTAACATAGCCATAGGTTATACTTTTGGCGGGAAAAACTAAAATCATGAAAAACGCATTTTTAACAATATGCCTTTTGTTTGGTCAAATAGCAACATTTGGTCAAACAAAAGAGGACACCCTATCTTTTACAGTTGGCGAATTCAGGGCAGGTTATGGTAAAAGTATGCTGGGAAATGGCTTGAAAGAGAAATTCATCGAAGGTAATTTTTCGTCATCTGGTGGGTGGTTGGCATCAGTAGCGATTTATCATAAATTCAAGAAAATCAGCTATTTGAATTTTGGCATTAAATATAAATCATTAGCCGCCGAAGCCGCAAGAAATGATATTGGACAAGAAATGTTTTTTAATTATTGGGGTGCTGCGGCAACAATCAAATATTTCCCATTCGATAAAACCGCCCGCAAAGGTTTCTATCTTCAGGGCGATTACTTTTTTGTAACACAATTCACCCAAAAATACCGCAATAGAACAACGCTTGAATATAATCATCAATTTGCGATTGGGAGTGGTTTGGTAGTTGGTGCTGGTTATGATATTCCATTTCAGAATAGAAAATCAATATTGACGATTGGATTGGAATTTCAATCCGACAACCGAACGGGAGAAGTCACGGGTATCGGGAAAAAGACTTTCGAGAGTTCAAGTTATGGTATAATGGCAGGTATAAAGTTTTAGCAATAACAAAAGAACTTGTCTCATGAAAACAATAAAAAAGCCTCATAACAATCTGCTATGAGGCTTTTTATTATTTAATCGGTTTGAAAAATACCGTAAACTTTGCATTTCGGTATTCTAATTTTTGAGGAAGAGACTCGTAATATTTTTCTCTAATATTTCTGTAAACCTTATCAAAAGTGAGATTAAATTCTCCAGTCATTTTTCCAGAAAGAGTGTCGTAAGAAGTTATAATTAAATCATTAATTCCTTGTATATCAGCTTTATAATTCATTGCAAAATAATCTCCATCCCAAATTATACTATGACTACTGTAGAAAGACGAATCGTAATCGCATAAACTTTTAGGAGTTACTAATGGTGGTGGACCAATACTGGTATTATATTTTTGTTTTGAATTGATGATAGGAAAAAATCCATAAATCTGAAATCCTTCATAAAACCCTACACCTAATTCCCTTTGAAAGAAAAGTCCAAAAGTAATTTTTTCTTTGGGGCAACTGTAGATCCTTGGAAATGGGATAGTGTCATACAGTTTCTGGATGTACGCTTTTCTAATACCTGAAATAAAAAAATCACTTTCTAATTTCCCATTGATTTCTACACTTAATTTGTCAGGGCTAATAAACTTTATTACCTCTTCCTCTTTTTTGCAAGTAGTAAAAGCAAAAATTACAATTGCCAATAATAGCAAAATGGTTGACTTTTTCATGATTCAGAGATTTTAGTGAGAAATTATCATTTTCAAAGTCTGTTGTTGGTCTTTACTTTGCAGACGAATTAGGTATTGTCCGCCAGTAATTTGCTTACCCCAACCTACGCTGGCATGGTTGGGCGGACTTCTATCTTGCTTGGGAGTGTTCGGGCTGGCATTTTTATTAAATCTGAAACGATTTGTCCGATGTCTTCTGGTTGAATTTTCCACGCATCTTTATCGTTCGGAATGTGTCCACCAAAATACGTAGCCACAGAACCAGGCATAATGGTGCTGACTTTGATTCCTTCTTTTCGCAAATCTAACATTACTGCCTGTGTGAAACCAACCAAGCCAAATTTACTGGCATTGTAGGCACTTCCATTCACGAAAAAATTTGTTCCAGCCAAACTCGCAATGGTAATGAAATATCCCTGAGACGCTTTTAGGGCATCTAATGTAGCTTTTATTGTAAAAAATGTACCCGTCAAATTAATGTCAATCGTCTCTTGCCATTGTTCTGGCGTAAGGGTTTGGATTGGAGCAAAATGCCCTACACCTGCATTGGCAATGACATAATCTAACCGTCCCCAAGTTGATAAAATGGTTTCAACTCCTTGCATTTGCGAAGCCAAATCTCGAACATCAGATTCAATCCCGATGGCATAACCCGCCTTGATTTTGTTCAAAGCATCTGCTGCTTCGTCTGCACTTTCTTTTGAACGAGAAGTAACCGCAACTCTGATTCCTTCTTTGATTAAAACCTCGGCTACACCATAACCAATTCCTTTTGAACCTCCCGTAATAAGGGCAACTTTAATGATTTCTGACATCGTTTTTGTGTTTAGATTTCTTTATTTCTCAACGTGATTTGGGTCGAAAAAGTTTCTCTTAGAAAACACCTCGTCAATACAATAACCCAGCCCAATTCCGAGCGAATAACAGACCAAATCGCTCCACAAAAAACCAAAACCTAAGACTAAGCCCCCCAAGCGATTATTCCGAATGGCATCAATCCACGGGGCGTGATAAAGCTGACTGAATTCTATCAAAAAACAAAATACCAGAGCCAAATAGGCTACTTTTTTTGACTGATTGGGCAATAATATTTTTAGCCCAAAATAAATCATCATTGCCCAAAGGACATCCCCAAAGTAGAGTTTTACAAATGTGTTTCCATAAGTTCTGGAAGCCATTCCGATGGGAATAAGTGAAATCGCACAGCCAAGATAAAGCAATCTTTTTTTCATGAAACTTCCTGATGAAAGGATTTTATACGTTCAGTAGTAAAAATGCGTAAAAACTTGTAACGTTGCATTAAAAACTTGGATAATTTCAAGTAAGAAAAATAAAATATACCACAAAGGGCATAAAGTTTTGCTTTCAGGGAGCTTATATGAATGTATCCCAGTGTCTTTTTGGTTTTCTAAATAAATAGCATCAAATGACTTCATCAACAACATTCCGTAAACATTATCGTGCTTGTAATCTCTGCGAAGCAATTTGTGGTTTAGAAATCGCTTTGGACGAAAACGACGTCATCATTTCTATCAAAGGAGACGAAAATGACCCACTCAGCAGAGGGCATATTTGCCCCAAAGCCGTTGCCTTAAAAGATATTTACCACGACCCAAATCGTTTGAAAGAACCCGTCCGCAGAACCGCAACTGGTTGGGAGACAATCACTTGGGAAGATGCTTTTACAGAAGTTATTCAGAATCTCAAGGCTGTTCAAGCCCAGTATGGTAAAAATGCTTTGGCTACTTATTTCGGAAATCCGTCGGTTCATAATTCGGGTACGCTACTTACAATCCCTGGTTTATTGAAGGCTTTAGGCTCAAAAAATCGTTTTTCGGCTACTTCGGCAGACCAATTACCACACCATTTCGTGAGTTCACTGATGTTCGGACATCCGTCATTATTACCAGTACCAGACATTGACCGTACCGATTTTATGCTCATTATTGGCGGCAATCCTTTGGCATCAAACGGTTCAATGATGACTGTTCCAGATGTTTCTACTCGCTTGAAAGCAATTCAGAAAAGAGGTGGAAAAGTTGTCGTTGTTGACCCACGCCGTACCGAAACCGCCAAAATTGCCGACCAGCATATTTTTGTCAGACCAGGCACAGATGTCTTTTTATTATTGGGAATTGTTAAAATTATATTGCAAAATCCCAAAACACAATCAACAGAAAATACGCAGTTATTGTCTTCGATTTTGGCAGATTATTCTTTGGAAAACATTGCTAAAATCACAGGAATGTCGCTTGAAACTATCGAAAAATTAGCTCAGGAGTTCATGGACGCACCTTCTGCCGTTGCGTATGGGCGTATGGGCGTGAGTGTCCAAGCGTACGGTGGCGTTTGCCAGTGGCTGGTGAATATGATTAATATTTTGTCTAATAATTTTGACAAAGCAGGCGGTGCAATGTTCACCCAACCAGCTTTTGATTTAGTTGGAACAAAAAATAAGCAACATATCTATAACCGTTGGCAGAGCAGTGTAAGAGGTTTACCAGAATTTGATTCTGAAATTCCTGTTTCTGCTTTGGGCGAAGAAATCTTGCAAGGCGAAGTAAAATCTATGGTAACACTTTGCGGAAATCCAGTGCTTTCGACCCCCAACGGACAACAATTAGATACCGCTTTTGAGTCCTTGAAATTCATGGTTTCGATAGACATTTACATCAACGAAACGACTCGCCATGCCAATATTATTTTGCCTCCAACAACAGGTTTAGAAGTGGCTCATTACGACTTAGCTTTTCATAATTTAGCTGTCCGAAATACCACTCGTTACAGCGAACCACTCTATGAAAAAGACAATTCTCAACGTCATGACTGGGAGATTTTACAAGAACTCAGCAACCGCCTCAATGCCAACGAAGGCGAGCCAATACCAGCACCACAAGACCCAGAAATGAAGATTGATTTTATGTTGAAAAATGGTTTTTATGGCAAAGATGGAATGTCGGTTCAGCAACTTAAAGACAATCCACATGGGCTTGATTTAGGAGAATTGAATCCATGCTTAAATTCAAAGATAAGAACTGATAATCAGATGATTAACCTAATGCCAGAATTAATTTTGAATGATTTGAACCGTGTAAAAAAACAATATACTCAGTTATCAGAAAACCAAGATTTAGACCTTTTATTGATTGGAAGAAGACACCTAAGAAGCAACAATTCTTGGATGCACAATTCTGAGCGATTGGTAAAAGGCAGAGAACGCTGCACCCTCATGATTCACCCTGAGACTGCACAAAAGCTGGGTCTGGTCAATCAAGAAAAAGTACAAGTACAGTCAAGAGTTGGACAGGTAGAAATTGCCACAGAAATTACGGATGAAATTATGCCAAATGTAGTGAGCATTCCGCACGGATACGGACACGCACGCAAGGGAGTACAATTGGACATTGCCACCCAACATTCAGGCGTGAGTATCAATGATTTAACCGATGATTCGATGATAGATGAACTCACAGGAAATGCCGTATTTTCGGGTGTACCAGTGAA
>JAAFJL010000145.1 GCA_013298865.1 Cytophagales bacterium
TCATTACAAAATCCCCTCCTCCACCGACTGTTTCAGCATTGTTTCAGTAAGATTCCAAATGGTCTCAGAACCTTTCTGAATACCACTGAGTTTCTGATGAACTTTCTCGTACCCAACATTAAACTCTGCCCAAGTACCGCCTTTATTAGAAGTATTTTGCAGCACAGGCTCGAACCTATCCATTGATTTGGCAAATTTTGCTTCGTTGCTTTCTCCTGCTTCAAATTCCTCCCAAATAGCAATAAACTCTTCTGCTTGTTCGGTGGGTAACATACCGAAAATACGTTTTGCTGCCAATGTTTCTTCTTGGGTATTTGTATGATTTTTGTGGGTATCGAACAAAAAAGTGTCGCCCGTATCAATCTCCACGATGTCATGGATAAGCACCATTTTCAATACTTTCAAAATATCAATTGGAGTATTGGAATGTTCTGCCAAAACAATGGTCATCATTGCCAAATGCCAACTATGTTCGGCATCGTTTTCGTGGCGGTCGCTATTAATCAACTTGGTTTTTCGCTGAATGTATTTAATTTTATCAATTTCCTTGATGAAATTAATCTGCTGTGATAATCTGTCTTGCATGATTTTGATTTTATTTTACCATAAAAATTAAATGTAACTAATTGATTATCAATAATTTGAATTAACTAAAATAGTCAAAAAATTAGCATCAACTCTTTGTATTTCTTTATGACTTTGTGGTTGTAAGTTTTTCCACAAAGAAAATAATATTTCCGAGACATAGAAAGGACATTTGTCCCAACTCAATAAAATGATTAGAACCAACAAAGAATTACTGGATTACATAAAAAAACTATACGATTCTGGTACTGAGAAAGCTATATTAAAGCAAGAATTTTTACCACTTCAAAAACTCCTTCTGCAAGACAAGCGAGTGAGTTCTGTGTGTATTTTACAAACTGGCATTGCTAAATGTTACCTGACAGAAGACAACGGAAAGGATTTTATAGAAGAGTTTTTTGGCGAAGGTGAAATTGTAGGAGAAATAGAAATTATCAACAATCATCCCTGTGTTTGTAACATAGAAGCCATTACGAAAATAGAGGTTTATAAAATCTCAGCCGATGATTTTCTTCAATTACTGGAACGTGACAAAATTTTTAACCATCTGATTTTAAGAGCTTTATCTGCTAAAATTCATTACAAAGCCATTCGTCATGCTTATCATCAATCGCATTTGATAGAAGAGAATTTGCAGAGACTCCAAAAAGATTTTCCTGATTTTTTGAATACGATTTCCAAGCAAGATATTGCAAATTATTTAGGCATCACGCTCAGAAGTTTGAACAGAACACTCAGTGATTTGAAAGTCTTTTACTAAGGCATTGTTCCCTTTTTTATACAGCTAATTTCATAGGTTTTTTGTTTTGTTAGAAAACGTTCTGAGTATTGATATTGTTCATTTTTTGAATACGTTTAAAATCTTACCTCCTCCCCACCACCACTCACTCACTAATCTTAAATTTTTCGGCAGAAATCTACCAATTTATTTCCTAAATTGCCTAACTTGGTCTTTCCGCTTTTTTCTAAAATTATGCTCCAGACAATCCTCAAATCTTACCTAAAAAGACTCACGAATCTGAGTTCTCGGAATCGTTCCTTATTGTTGCTTAATCTCACGACTGAGCAGTTTTTGGATGTCCATGATTTAGATTTTCTCCAGAAAAATTCTTCATTTACTATCATAGAAAATCTTATCGCCCAAAAGGACAAAATCATTCTTTGTGATGTACAAGACCCTCGTTATGATAGAGTTAACGAAGTCAGTAAACGACTCAACAAGATTGCTCGGACTGAAAATTTTATCAAAGAAGAACGTGGAGCGGAGGATTTGTACGTGGGCTATCCGATGGTGCAAGGAAAGTTTTCGGACGGGACAGTCGTGCGTTGTCCGCTTTTGTTTTTTCCTGTTACCCTCAAAAAAACCAATAACCAACAAGACCGTGGACACCAAAGTGAAGCGTGGCGGTTGCAACTCAGAGACGAACCCCTGACATTGAACCGAAGTTTCGTGTTAGCGTACAGTCATTTCAACGAAATCAGTATTTTTGATGATGTCCTCGAAAAGAGTTTTGAGGATTATCAGCGTGAATCAATTCCCTTCCGTACACAATTATACGAGTGGCTGAAATCATCGCCTTTGAACTTGAATTTCAACCAAGATTTATTTACGAATCAGCTCATTTCTTTTCCGAAGCTATCAAAATCAGACTTAGAAAGTACCGAAAAAAATGGTGAACTTAAACTTTTTCCACAGGCAGTTTTAGGAATTTTTCCACAGGCTGGTTCGTACTTAGTGCCTGATTATGAGAAACTTATCGAAGAAAAACAACCTTCCGATAACCTCGAAAGTCTTTTTCCACAAGCACCTTCAGACATTGCTGCGGCAATTGCTCGTGAGGAATCTTTGCTCACTCCTTTTGCCGTAGATGCGTCTCAGGAAAACGCCATTCTTCGTATCAAACAGGGAGAATCTTTAGTCGTGCAGGGTCCGCCAGGCACGGGGAAATCTCAATTAATTGCCAATCTCGTGGCGGATTTTACGGCACAAGGAAAACAGGTTTTGGTGGTTTGTCAGAAACGTGCCGCCCTTGATGTTGTTCACGGACGACTCGCACGAATGGGAATGAATCATTTTGTGGCAAATATTCATGATTTCAAGAATGACCGCAAAAATTTGTATGACCAATTAGCGGCACAAATCGAAAATGTGGACGATTACAAACGTCTTAATCAAAGCCTTGACGCTATATTTTTAGAAAAACATTTTGCCCACGAATGCCGAGTAATTGACCGTACTTCTCGGGAATTACAAGAATTCAAAGAAGCCCTTTTTGATGAAACCATTGCGGGTGTTTCCGTGAAAGAACTTTACCTCAGCAGTTCGCCAAATGCTCCTCATTTCAACATAAAAGAGTATTTTAAAGATTTGAAAATCAATCAATTAGATGATTTTCTGAAACGTTTTTCGAGTTTCTTCAAATACCAAAACAGGCTTTATTCTACAACAGAAAAGGCGAGTAATTTCTGGAAAAATAGACAAAGTTTTCAGCATTTTACTTTTGCTGAATTACCAGAATTCGAGAAAATTATTGCCAAAGTAAGTAAGGCAAATAAACAGGCAATTACTAAGATTTCGGAGATTACAAGCGGTACAATTGAACGAGAAGATTTAGCTTTGATTGAAGCCGAACGAGAAACTTTTAAACAGATTGCGGAGATTTTGGAAAATGAGCAGATTTTCTCAATCCTCAAAGAAAATATTGCCGAAAAACGCCATTTAACGGACACTCAAATTGACGAAATTCAAGAAGAAGCACAACGCTGTTTTGAGGGAGAAGGCATAGAAATTACCTTAAAAACTGAGGAGTTAACCGACCATTTACAGAAAATCAGGAAGGCAACCGATGCCAAATCTGGTGCAATGAGTGGCTTAGTTTGGGGTATTTTCTCGAAAGAAAAAACCACGATTGAAGCCCTCACGAAAGCCAATGGTTTAGACTTGAAACTTGAAGATTTGAAACGCCTCGGTTTAAGAATTGAAAATAGAATTGCTTTAGAAAAATGGTGGACAGAATATTCATATCTTTTTGATAATCAGACAGATGCAGACGGAAATTCGGTTTGGCTCAGGAAAGGCTGGCGTTGGTTTGAGCGTAATTTTCTGACATTGAGAAAAGCAGTTGCAGCAGAAAAATCTTGGCGAAAAATCAAGAGTATTTCCTTGAAAAAATGGCTCGAAACGGATACCGAAACCTTCAAGACTGAAACAGAAAAGATGCTCAAAGTTACGGGCGACTACCAGACACAATATATTCGTTGGCAACAGTGGCTTTCTGAAGAACAAATTCTTGCCCTGATTGAAAAGCAAATCCCTGAAAAAGAGATTATTAGCTATCTGAAAAACAACTTTGATTTGATGCAAGAATCTGACCAAATCAAAGACAGTTTTCTGAGGAATGAGTGGGCAATAATTGAGCAAACAATTGAGGCAGAATCAGAAGATAAAGTTGAGGTTTTTCTGAATTCCCTAAAACTCGCTTGGATAGAGCATATCGAAACGGTTCATCCAATTCTCAGGGGAGTTTCTTCTCTGAAAATCAGTCAGTTAGAAGAAGAATTGCAAAATTCTGTCTTGAAAAAACAAGAGTTAAGTCGTGAAATTTTATTGTTGAAATTGCGAGAACAAACCTACCAAGATTTAACAATAAACCGCCTGCAAAACGTAGTAACTTATCGTGATTTGAAACATCAAGTCACTAAAAAACGTAGTTTGTGGGCAGTTAGGAGGCTTTTGGAAGATTTTTCTGAGGAGATTTTCAAACTAAGCCCTTGTTGGCTGACTTCGCCCGAAACGGTTTCAGCGATTTTTCCATTGACCAAATTATTCGATTTAGTGATTTTCGACGAAGCCTCACAATGCTTTGCAGAACAGGGCATTCCTGCCCTTTTTAGAGGGAAACAAGTCCTGATTGCGGGTGATTCTCAGCAATTACAACCCAGTGATTTGTACCGAGTTAGGTTTGAAAATGACCAAGAAGACGTACCAGATTTGGAGGTAGATTCTTTGCTAAATCTGGCAATTCGGTATTTGCCACAAACCCAATTGCGAGGACATTACAGAAGTAAATCTTTGGATTTAATTGATTTTTCAAACAAACATTTTTATAGAAACACATTGTCATTACTGCCTGATTTTGAGGAAATTAACCAAAAAAATCCAGCTATTCATTACATAAAAATTGAAGGTGTTTGGGAAAATAGTACCAACCAAAAAGAAGCTGAAAAAGTATTGGCATTAGTAGAAAAAATCTCGGCAGAAAGCCCCGAAAAATCTATCGGAATTGTTACCTTCAATTATAAACAACAGGGACTCATTCAGGATTTATTGGAAAATATTTCGTTGCCTGCACGGAAGATTGATGAGGAATTATTGTTTGTAAAAAACATCGAAAACGTACAGGGAGACGAGCGAGATATTATCATTTTCTCGGTCGGTTATGCAGCAGATGCCCGTGGAAAAGTGTCTGCACAATTTGGTTCTTTGAATCAAGCAGGTGGCGAAAACCGACTCAATGTAGCTGTGACTCGTGCCAGAGAAAGGATTTATGTTGTGAGTAGTATTTTGCCAAATCAGTTAAAAGTAGAAGAAACTTTGAACTTAGGTCCAAAACTTTTGAAAGAATATTTAACGTATTCTTTGGAAGTTTCGGAAGGAAAACATACGCCACAACCATTTGATTCACAGAGTCTTAACACAAAATGGCTATTAAAAGAGCAACTTTTGGCAAGCCAAGAAAATCTAATAAAAGAACTCCCTTTTGCAGATTTGACCATGAAAAACGGAGAACTGTACGAGTCCCTAATTCTGACGGATGACGATATTTTTTATGAAGGAATTTCCCCCAAAGAAACCTTTGCCTACGTACCCATAGGACTCCGAGCAAAAGGCTGGAAATTTGAGCGGATGTTTAGCAGAGAGTTTTGGAGGAAGTGATGGATTTTTCTCCCCTCAGTACCTTCTCAGAATATCATAATCAAAAAAGTGTACGCCACTAAGTCCTTGATTAGCAAACGATTGCAACGCCCTTGCGATTTTAGTTACGTCAATTCCTTGGTATTTTTGTAGGCTTCCTATCATCAATGGGGAAAGAATTTTTGCCAAAACAATACCAATTTTTTCGCCCATTCTTACTTCTTGGCGTTCTCCCAAAAGAAAAGACGGACGGACACAGACGAAGTTTTCAAAGCCTAAAGATTGGATTTTTTGCTCTAAATCTCCTTTGGTTTTTAGGTAAAAATTGGAAGAATTAGCATCTGCCCCAACAGATGAAACTAAAAGGTATTGTTTTACGCCATTCGCTTTGGCGATTTTCCCCAACTCGAAAGGATAAGTACAATCAATTTTGTACTGAGCTTCTTTTGAACCAGCTTTCTTGAGTGTTGTTCCGATGGCACAGAAAAAATCATCTCCAACTATTTTAGAAACATCAGGTTTATCAAAATCTATGACTTCCTGAACCAATTTTATATGACTGATATTCAAAGGTTTACGAACCAAAACTATTACTTTTGAATAAAATGATTTATCTAATAATTCCTTCGTGAGGGCTAAACCCACCAGTCCAGTAGCTCCAATAATAATGGCAGTTTTGTTCATGATTTTAGTTTTGGGACAGATTTTTACAATGTCTTACAAAAATATGATTTATCGGCCTCATATCTTTTGTGTTTGGGCTAAAATTTGAGAAATTGCATTGTGTTGCGTTTTAAAGAATTAATTTCTCTGAAAAAATCATGAGATATTTTTTTTAATTTATTGATTATCAGTGACTTAAATTTACAATTCTTAATTCTACATTTTTAATTCCCCAAGTTTTCAACCAAAATATTTATGCAAAAATTAGATTATGATATTGCCATTGTTGGGGCAGGTTTTGCGGGTTTGGGAATGGCAATTCGCTTGAAAAAAGCTGGATATAATTCTTTTATCGTTTTTGAAAGAGGCAATCAAGTCGGTGGAACTTGGCGAGACAACACCTACCCAGGTTGTGGCTGTGACGTTGCTTCGCATTTGTATTCGTTTTCGTTTGAACCAAATCCAGACTGGACTCGTAGGTTTTCTAAACAACCAGAAATTCTGGAATACCTAAAGTTTTGTGTCCCAAAAAACCAACTTGAACCACATATTCAACTCAATACTGAGATTTTAGGTATTGTTTTCAACCAAGAAAAAGGCTTTTATACCATTACCGATGCAACAGGAAAACAAACTACTGCACGCATGGTTGTAGCTGGACTTGGGCCTTTGAATCGCCCACAAATTCCTGATTTTGAGGGACTTAATACTTTCAAAGGTGAAATTTTCCATTCCTCAAATTGGAATCATGATTACGACCTTCAGGGCAAACGTGTTGCTGTTATTGGTACGGGGGCAAGTGCGATTCAGTTTATTCCAGAAATTGCAGACAAGGTGAGTAAACTCTACGTTTTTCAACGTACTGCACCTTGGGTTATTCCAAAACCAGATGGTGAGTTTTCGGGTTTTACGAAGTCTCTATTCAGAAAATTACCCTTTATCAGAGTTGCTTATCGAGCGTTTTTATTTTGGCTCAATGAACTAATCGGACTTAGTTTTATCGGGAATAAGACCATCGGAAAACTTGCACGATTACAAGGAGAGTTGCATTTAAAAAATCAGGTAAAAGACCCTGAACTTCGTGAAAGATTAACGCCAAAATTCCAGATTGGGTGTAAGCGAATTTTGGTTTCTGATAATTACTATCCAGCAATACAAAAATCTCATGTTCAGATAGTTACGAATAAAATTGAGAGAATATCAAGCCATGAAATTTGGTGTAAAGATGGTTCAAAACAAGAAGTTGACACAATCATTTTCGGGACAGGGTTTTATGTTTCAGAGTATCCAGAAAAATTTATCAAAAATTATACTATTACGGGATTAGATGGCAGAAATTTATTTCAAGAATGGACTAAATTTGGCTTCGAGGCTTTCAAAGGAACTACGATAAATGGTTTCCCAAATTTGATGTTTATTCTTGGACCAAACACAGGACTCGGGCATAATTCGGTGGTACATATCATGGAGTCTCAGATAAATTACATCATGGATTTTTATGAAATTTTACGCAAAAAATCCCCAGAAACCTACCTAAATACCAAGCCTGATTCCCAGCAAAAGTATAATGAAAAGTTACAAAGAATGTTTAAGAATACAGCTTGGGCTTCGGGATGCAACAATTATTACATGAATTCAGCAAGAAAAAATACGACCTTGTATCCTCGGCTCAATAATCATTTCAGAAAAGAAACATCACACGTTGATTTAGAGGATTATGAGGTTTGGGGGAGTTGAGTTTGGTATCGGAGAATTTAGTATTTGCTGGTGGGTATGGGAAGTATAATGTTTCTAAAATAATTCCAATTGCAACACCTCTTTTTCAACTTTACGCTTTTTAATGTATAAATCTTCTGAAACATTACAATTTGTAATTAGTGCTTCCAACACTTCGTTTCTATTACTTTCTTTTGCTCCAACATGATAAAAATGTTGGGTTGTTGCAATGTTGTAACCAGCCCAAAGTGTTTGCAAATATTCATTGCTCCGATAAGAATTACTATGCCATGTTGATATACCAAAACTACAATTTGTTGCTTCTAAATATTTCTTTAGGTCTAATTCATCTTCTTCTGCCCAACTATCATAATAATCAACGTGCCTGCCAATATATGGTGGGTCGCAGTAAATAAAACTCTCTGAATTTGCTTCTAAAAGGGTTTTTCGGAAATCTTGACACTTAAATTCCCAATCATTCATTTCAATAAGTCCCTGAACATATTTAATTTGATTAGTAATTTTTGTGATATACGCTTGGGCAAAACGTTCAGGCTTATGCCCATAAGGGACATTGAATTTAAAGCTTTTGTTAAAACGAATCATTCCGTTGAAACATGAACGATTCAAGAACAGAAAATCTATTGGATTACCTTCCGCATTGAATCTATCTCTGATAAATTTAAAATGTTCAACACCAAATTGAGAGAGTTTTTGACCTTCTTTTTCTAAAAAATCTTTAACAACAGCTGGGTTAATTGTACCTGCTTTTACTTCATTATAAAAATTAATTATGTGTGGGTTACTATCAGCAAATAGTGCTTTTTTCTTGGCAATATTAACACCAACCACACCTGAACCCATGAAAGGTTCAATATACAGTTGGTCATCATCAAGATTTATACAGGTAGATAGCCATTCTATCAACTGTGTTTTTTTGCCTTGAATCTTGATTGGAGGAACGATAATTTTATCCATAAAATTTAGCGGTATTCAATTAATTGGACTTGGTATTTTGAAGTCCAAAATATCCCCAAAATTCTGAACAAATTTAATTTTCTCTAAATCTTTCTTTCGACCAAATGAATTTAGTATTCTCATTTGCTCTGAAATAGTTGGAATTTTTATAACAAGATTTTGAATTACTACACTTATTGAGTCCTTAACTTCTACTTTTTGCCAATCTTCAATCAGTTTGACAGCTAAATCGCCCATAACTTCGATTTTGAAATCATTAATATGAAATCTTCCAAAATTTGACTTAAACTTATTTTCTTCTTTGGGTTGATAATCCGCTTGAAAATTATCAATCCAAAGCTCCTTCAACAAATCTGCATCACGATTAGATGTTAATAAATCAATATCGTCAACGGTTTCAATGGGAATTCCTGCCAAAACTAAAGCAGAACTACCAATAACATAAAAATCGTCTTTTAGCTGAATTAAATCCTTTTCTATTGCACTAAAACAAACGTATATTTTTTCAGATTTCATTAAAATATATTTTCCTACCACTCAACCTTTGGCATTTTCCAGCCGTTGCCCATAATTTTACGCATGGCTTTCGTGAAAAAACCTAATTCTTGGTATTCTATTTTGGGTTGCATTAATTCTTGGGGACGTAATTTAGCTGTCAATTCAGCGATTTCTTTGCCGTCTTTCTCTGCATTCCTTTCAAAAAATTCTACTAAAATCGGGCGAAATTCTGTAAAATGCTGATAATGAAAAATCATCGGACGGGATGCTGTAATTGGACCTTTTTTCTGCAAATAATGACAAAACGCCAATCTTTCAGCAATTGGTTTGGGGTATTGGTTATAGAAATCATCGGTCAAATCCTCGATTCCTGCCAAGATATAAGATGTGTAATAATTGAATCCAATTGTGCCTGTAATCCACATTTCGAGTGTTGGCTCTATGATAAGAATTCCGTTGTAGAAGATGGCGGTCTTGATAAACTCATGAACTTTATTAAGCAAAACATTATTCTTATTTGCCTCAGAATTCAAAGCTCCTTCATTAAAATCCATGAAAATTTCTCCTTTCTGAATTCGCTCAAAAATAGATTTTAAGTCAGTCTCAAAACAAGTGTCGCTGTCCACATAGAGCATATTACCACCGTATTTTGTGCTAAAATGCTGCATCAATTTCACCTTCACACGGTGTTCATAGTCATTTACGCCACGCCATTCTTGTATTGTTGCCTGTGTCAATGGCTCAATTACTAATAGAATTCCCAGGTCTTTCACTTTCTCAAAAGCCTCTGGCATATCAGTATATACGACAACATAGACATTCTGGCGGGACCATTCAGAAGATTCCCGATAAAATGACATTATCGAATAAATACATTCGTTCACATAATCTTGATGCCCGTAGGCGTGATACAATAAATAGCTTTTGTGCATGAGGTAAGCGGTAATGAAAAATTGAAATTTATGAGTAAAGGTCTGTAATTTATCAAG
Source organism: Cytophagales bacterium (assembly GCA_013298865.1). Classification (GTDB taxonomy): domain Bacteria; phylum Bacteroidota; class Bacteroidia; order Cytophagales; family Spirosomataceae; genus JAAFJL01. The sequence goes on from JAAFJL010000145.1 coordinate 10,345, forward strand.
AATCAAACGATTATTCTTTACCAAAAACTAAATATCTAAAAATCAGAGTTTCTTCCTTTTTAGGAGCTGTTAAAAAATAACTTATAGTGAAATTAAACTAAGAGTTCGCCCAAATGAAACTTAGAGATGTTTAGGATTAGAGAAAAGGTAAAATATTAACTCTAATTCTCTAATCCTCTAAGTAAAATTGTTACAGGTTATTTTTAACTAATTCCTTAGTCTTTATCGAAAAAAACTGTGGACTTGCGTTGTTTCTGGAAGCTGCGATTGTCTTTTTGCCAGCAATAGTAAATGGCAATATTTTCCTGATTTCTCCATCTATCAACAAGCCCGATTGAGTGGGTGTTATCGCACTGAAATTACCCTTTCCGTCTCCATGAAGAATCAGTCCATAAAGTCCGTCATAACGCCCTTGGTAGGGACTTACTCCGTAGAGATTTCCTGCTAAAAGTACATCTAAATTTCCGTCAGTATCAATGTCTGTTACGTACATCGAGAATATTTTTGAAACCTGTGCCTCCGAAGGTAATTCTTTGATTTTGAATGACTTACCACTTTCATTTTCTAAATGAAGAGATGCAAATGTATTTACTTCTTTAATTTCTGCCAAGTCTAATTCACTACTTTTGAAAATATCATTGAGTGTTTTTCCTGCAAATTCTTTGTAGTCCGTAAAACGCTTATTGATGATACTTGGCATCTGTTTTCCGAGTTCATCTTTACCCGCCGTCGTGAACCAATCATCTCCCCGATTATAAGCCACAATATGTTCGGTTGACTCATTTTTATCTAAATCTCCTACGTACATTCTCAGCTTTGAATTGTCTCCATTTTTTCTAAATTTGGTATTTGTACCTAAATTCCCAACAACCAAATCTATGTCTCCATCTTTATCAAAATCCCCTGCCGAAACACTCTGGAAAAGTCCAACTGTCTGACTAATTCCCATATCTATAACTTCAAATTTTGATTTTTGATTTTTAAAAGTTTTAATTCCCATCCAATCACCCACAATGGTCAAATCTTGATTACCGTCTTTGTCCAAATCCGCCCAGACCGCATCAGTCACCATGCCTATTTTACGAATTTCAGGGGCAATCTGGTCTGTTACATCCGAGAACTTTCCTTTTCCATCATTCTTTAATAAATACGAATTAGGCGTTTTGCCATAATGATACGCCAATACACGCCCACCCACAAAGAGGTCAATATCTCCATCTTTGTCAAAATCACAAGGGCGAACACAAGATTTATTGTCGAACATCGGCGGTAAATTATTTACCCCTCTACTAAAATTCCCCTTACCATCATTCAAATACAGGCGGTCGAACTGTTGTTCCATTTTATCAAAAAACTCATTGCCACCACTTACCACGTACAAATCAAGGTCTTTATCGTTGTCGGCATCAAAAAACAGAGCGTCCACATCTTCATAAATAGAATCTTTTGCACACAAGGCTTCGTTCGTACTCGTAAATTTCCCATTAGCATTTTGGACAAAAAACTTACCCGCCTGAAACTTCGCACCACCTATATAAACATCTTCCAGACCATCACCATTTACATCTCCAACTGCCATTGCTGGACCTTCTGTCGATACCCTGAAAGGCATCAAAGACTCACGGTTAAAGTCGTAATAAGTATTTTCTTTATGGGTAAAATCAAGTGGATTTTTCATTTCGGCAAACATCGTTTCTCCCCTTTTCGTGAAGATATTCAACCAAGCCATACCGTCAGAATTTGCATTTAACTGTTTGATAATCAAAGGTTTATTCACAGGAACATTTGTCAAAACTTGCATTTTCTGATTTGCCCAAATCACTACTACCGAATCAACAGTTGTATTTTTTCCTAAGCCAAAATTCAAGACAGGTTCAACCGAAGATTGGAAACCACGAGTCGGCATTAATTGCTGATATTGCAGTTCACCTTTATATTTCAGAAACACCTTCGCTCCTATTCCAAAAGTATTACCACCTTCGCCTTGTAGCTTGATTTTTAAGAAATTATTCTTCTCAATTTCATTCGTTCGGTTCTTATAAAGACCTACTTCTTCGTTGATATTATTGGTCACTAAATCTAAATCTCCGTCATTATCCAAATCCGCATAGACAGCCCCATTGGCAATATTTGCTTCTGAAAAACCCCAATCGTTAGACTTATCTTCAAATTTTAATGCCTTATTTCCTTTAAAAATGAAGTTGTGGTATTTCCCTTCTGGCATTTTCTGAGCCGCCTCCATTGTTAGCCCTTTTGAGACTTTCTTGGCATAAAACAAAGAATCTGATGATACAAATTTGATGTACTCTAAATCATTCGGGCGACGCACAATTCCGTTAGAAATGAAAATATCTTTATGTCCATCATTATCATAATCTGCCATCAGGGTTGACCAACTCCAGTCCGTTGCAATTACACCAGACATGGCTGCTACGTCTGTGAATTTTTCTCCTAAATTATTGATTTGCAAACAGTTACGACTGTATTGATTAAAATATCCGAACTGTAATTTATAGAGATAAGTATCATAAGAATCTTCTCCGATTGAATTCTTTTCAACATTTTCATCATCTGGGTACATATCCAAAGACATCACATCAGCATAGCCATCGTTATTGACATCGGCAGCATCAGAACCCATCGAAAAGCGACTTAAATGTTTGAAATGCTCTTTGATAGATTCTTTGAAAGTACCATCTTTTTGATTGATATAGTAGTAATCGTCTTCATGAAAATCATTGGAAACATAAATATCTTCCCATCCGTCTTGGTTCAAATCAGCCACTGAAATTCCTAAACCATAACCCATCGCTGCCTGATAAATTCCTGCATCTTTAGACACATCTTTGAACTTACCTCCATCATTTCTATAAAGATAATCGCCCGCCTCATTATCCTTGAGTAACCGAGTATTGACACGCTCGTAAGACCGAGAAGTATGCACGGCAGCATTCAATAAATAGCAATCCAAATCACCGTCATGGTCATAATCAAAAAAGGCTGCTTGGGTCGAAAAACCCGTAAAACCTAAGCCATATTTATCGGCTTCTTCCACAAAAGTATTGTTCCCTTTATTGATAAAAAGTTCGTTTGAGCCTTCCAGACCTCGAAAATTACCAACAGCACAAACGTAAATATCTAAAAGTCCATCTCCGTTTACATCTGCCATGGTTACGCCCGTTTTCCAATTGGCAAAACCTTTGATACCTGCTTTCTCAGAAATGTCTTCAAACTTCATCTCGCCTTTATTGAGGTACAATTTATTATCCCCCTGATTGGATGTAAAGAAAAGGTCGGTTAAACCATCATTGTTAATATCACCTGCACCAACACCACCGCCATTGTAGAAATACAGATAATCTACAATGTTCATTTGGTCGTTTTCTTTTAATTTATTAACGAAATTGATACCTGTCTGGGTAGAGTCCAAGGTTTCAAAAAGAGCATCACTGCTACTTGCATTTTTAGTACAAGAGTTTAATAAACAGACACTTACAATAGAAATTAATACTAAAATTTGTTTCATTTTGGTTAATGGGAGTGGGATTGTGTAAAAAGTCTAAAGTTAAAAGTATTTTATACCGAATGATATTTCTGCTTATCTCTTCTAACTCATGAACTTTTAACTTTTTACACAACCTCAAATCTATAAAAATGGATTGTTTTTCTTGAAAAGAATAATTCACAAAATTACTCAATATCATTGATTTTTTACACGAAAAAAAATATACTAAGGTTGCC
>JAAFJL010000146.1 GCA_013298865.1 Cytophagales bacterium
CTAAACAAATATCACAAACGCCACATTTAGCGTCGGTTATCTCGCCAAAATACTCCAAAAGCAATTGTGTTCGGCAGCGTATTTTGTGTTGTGCATAATGCCCAACAGCTTTTGCTTTCTGAATATCCTGCTTTTTTCTGGTTTCTATTTTTTGCCAATCCAATGACATATTTCTTGCGTCTTGTCGGGGCAAGAGATAGGTTAATTGGGGTTTGTTTTTTTGTTTATCGTAAAACAAAATACCCAATTTTTCCAGTAAAGTCAACGTTGCTTCAATCTCTGTAACTGGAGCAGAAAATGCCTTTGCAATGGCACTTTCAGAGATGGTAAGATAAGTCGAAAACATTTCGCCGCCGTACATTCTCAGGAGCAATTTTAGCAGGGTTTCGTACCGAGGATTTTTCAGTTGAAAATCATATAAATCCCGATTGTCAACTGCCAACATAATTTTTGATGGACTATGAAACGAATCAGAAAGTTGAAGTAACCCTTCGTTTTCGAGGATTTTCAGAGCGTAAAAAGTGGCATTAGTCGGAAGGTCAAAGCGTTTTTGGAATTCCAATAAATCAAAATCAAAACTCTCAAATTGCCCCGAACCTATCGCCAGTTGGTAGTAATTTCCTAATGCTAAATAGACGTTTTTAAGTACATCCATCGAAGGATAAATTTGCTCAATCCCAAAGATAATCGACTGAATGTCAGACTGGTTATACAACAAAACTGCAAAAGATTTTTGTCCGTCACGTCCTGCCCGACCCGCTTCTTGGTAATAGGCTTCGAGGGTGTCTGGCAAATCTAAATGCACTACCACTCGCACATCAGGTTTGTCAATTCCCATGCCAAACGCATTGGTTGCAACAATGACCCTAATCCGATTTTTAATCCAAGATTCTTGGCGTTCTGTCCTTTCTTTTGGTGACAAACCCGCATGATAAAATGTTGCCGAAATTCCCTTTTTAGTTAGCCAGTCGGCAATCTCCTGTGTACGTCTGCGGTTGCGTACATATACCACCGCCGAACCTGCCACTTTTTGTAAAATATTTAGTAAACGTTGTTCTTTATTTTCTTCTTCAAAAGTAGAATAAGATAAATTAGGACGAGCAAAACTTTGCTGAAAAACCGCAGCATTTTGCATCACTAATTTTTCCTGAATATCCTCTTTTACCTCCTTTGTAGCAGTTGCAGTAAGGGCAATTAATGGCACATTCTGAATCAATTCTCTGAAAGCCGCAATCTGTAAATATGGCGGTCTAAAATCATACCCCCACTGAGAAACACAATGGGCTTCGTCAATTGCTAACAAATTGATTTTCATTTGCTTAGCTCTTTCCAGAAATAGTTTTGTTTGTAATCTTTCTGGGGAAATATAGAGAAATTTAATATCACCATAGATACAATTATCAAGGGCAATATCCACCTGAGATTTATGCATTCCAGAGTAAATGGCAACGGCTTTAATCTCTCGTTTTCGTAACTGAAAAACTTGATCTTGCATGAGGGCAATCAAGGGCGAAACCACAATGCAAATTCCTTCTTGGGCAAGAGCAGGCACTTGAAAACACAACGATTTACCCCCGCCCGTAGGCAAAAGAGCAAGGGTATCTTTTCCCTCAAAAACCGCCTGAATAATCTCGGTTTGCAGTGGTCTAAAGGTATCATAACCCCAATAGTATTTTAGTATTTCCTGAATAGACATCTGTACAATTAACAATAAGCAATGAGCAATTAACAATTTTTGTTTACCCAAATCTTGCTAACCCCGATTTGGAATCGGGGTTGCCTGGCTTTGCGACTGTGTCGCATTTTAATGAAAGCGAAACAATTTCAAAACCATATTCGCCCTTCCCGTGGCTCGTGAACCACTATTTTTCTTACCAAAAATCCAATAACACAATATTAACACCTTTTAACATCTTCTGGTGCAACTAATAAAGTTCTGTTTGCATCTTTGTTGTAGATATTGGTATTTGAACATAATCAAAATGTACAAAACCGCAAAGACGCATCATAAAATTTTGCGTCTTTCCGTCTTTGCGGTGAAACCAATCTATTCCTCATAAAATACGCTATATGAAATACTTCTTTACCTTCATTTTTTTCTTGCTTTCTATCGGAACAATCTTTGCCCAACAAAAGGTTGCTGGTCGGGTTTTGGATGAAAAAAAACAGCCTTCTCCTTTTGCTAATGTCCTGATTTTGAACACGAAAGACTCTTCTTTTGTAAAAGGAAATGTTGCCGACATTGAAGGAAATTTCTCTATTCCACAGATTGCTCCCAAACAATATTTACTCCAAGTCACGGCGGTAGGTTATCAGAAATTTTACCAAAAAATTGACGTTTCTAATAAAGATTTAATCATTCCAGATATTTTGTTAGTTATTGATAATCAGACACTTGCTACGGTAGAAGTAACTGCCCGAAAACCGCTTGTAGAACGTATTGGCGACAAGATGATTATGAATGTGGACGCAAGCCCGATAACTTCTGGTCTGAATGGTTTGGAATTGATGGAAAAAGTCCCAGGCGTTACGGTTGACCGTAATTCTGAGACCATAAAAATCAAGGGAAAAGCTGGCGTAATGGTAATGATTGATGACCGAAAAACGTATTTGGACAATAACCAATTGGCGGCTTTTTTGAAAACTTTGAAAAGTGACGATATTGAAAAAATTGAGGTAATCACCAATCCCTCAGCACGTTATGATGCCTCTGGGACGACGGCAATTATTAATATTAAAACAAAAAAAGGAAAAAATCTGGGGACAAATTACATCATAGATTTGGCAGGTGGGTATAGTTATTATGACGAATACGGTGGTTTTCCGAAAAACAGTTTTGGGCTTACGCTGAATTCAAAAAAAGAGAAATATAGCATTTACGCCAATATCAGTAGAAGTGCCGAGAAAAGTTTTAGTGCCAGCGAGGTAAGTCAGCAAATTTTAGAAAATAAAACAATTTTAGAATCTCGACAGAACAAAGAATTGACGACTACTGATGAAAGTGTTTGGAGTGCCAAGGTTGGTTTAGATTATGATTTCTCGAAAAAAACTTCAGTAGGATTTTCGCTCATGTCAGCGATTTCGGCTTCGCCAGATATTAGAAAAGTAACGCAACAAAATCGACAAAAAGAACAAGAAGGTTTGATTGTGATGGATAGGAATCGAATCGTGGACAACAGCAACTACATTTTTAATACCCACTGGCGACAAACTTTTGATACTTCTGGAACAGCGCTAAATGTTGATTTTGACATGATTTTCAACAAAGAAAATGTAGTAAATAACTTCCTGACAACCACGACTTTAAACAAGAAAGTTAGCTTTGTTAATAATCAAATTCTTGCTCCAAACCAGACTTTAGTTTATGTTTTCAAGAGTGATTTCGAGAAACAATTAACGAAAAAAACTAAATTAGAAGCAGGCGTAAAAACGAGTTTTGGAGGAACTGACAGCGATTTTGATGATAATTTCAGGGATAATGGGGCTTTGGTGAATTCATTTTTTCGATTCTCAGAAAACATCAATGCAGGCTATTTGATGTTCAATACTGAATTGACCAAAAAGACCAGTTTACAAATAGGTTTACGTGGCGAACACACCCGTACACAAGGCGAAGACAGGCAAGGAAAAGTGATGTCTAAACAGGATTATTTTAATCTTTTTCCTACCATCTTCCTGAATAAAAAAGTAAACAAAGACTACACAGTTTCTTTGGGATATAGCCGAAGAATTGAACGTCCCGATGGCTTTAATTTTAATAATTTCAAGCGTTTTTTCTTGCCACAGCAGTACGGGCAGGGCAATCCTACTATTTTGCCCGAACTCAACAATACCTTCAATCTAACGCACACGATAAAAGACGCTTTCAGTTTTTCGTTTGATTACACAAATATTGAGCAGTTTTCAACGAGTATTTTTAGCATAGACACTACGCTGATTCCTGGACAGAGGCTCATCAGAAAATCTGAAGAAAATGTTGCAGGAAAGGTCTCTTGGTGGGGTTTTGATACTTCTTTACCTTTTGATATTACCAATTGGTGGAACGTAAATATAAATCTTTGGAACGGCATAAATGTGTATCAATACAATACAGAAAACGCAGCCGTTGATATAAACCAATGGTATGGTGGGGCGTACATTCAACAGACTTTTACTTTATCGAAAAATCTGTCGGCAGAGCTTTCTGGTTATGTAGAATCTGGGGAGACTTGGGGTTTTCAGACCAGTAAGCCACAGGGAGGTTTTGATATTGGTTTTAAACAATTTTTATGGAATAAAAAAGCGACTTTTAAATTAGCTTTTGAAGACCCCGCCAATATTAGCAGAAACCGTAGCTCCTTGACTACCAATGATTTAACCAATACAGGAGTTTATCGTTGGGATAATCGTAGAGTGAGAATTGGCTTTACTTACAATTTCGGTAATACTAACGTAAAAGTACAAGAACACCAAAGCAATGACGGCGGTGGTGGGAAAAAAGGTGGAAAAGGGTGAAGACCACAATGAGTATCAGTATATTTACAGAAATCAACCAATTATTAAATACTTAGCCACAAAATTAAATGTCCCGTATATCTAACCCACACGATAAATTTTTCAAAGAAACCTTTTCACGTTTAGATGTTGTTCAAAGTTTTATTGAGGAAGTTTTCCCACAGGAACTCCGTGAACAAATAAATTTTGGTACTCTGCAATTAACCAATGCCTCTTTTACAGATTCATTTCTTGCTGAATTTATGGCAGATTTGGTCTATCAAACAGAGTTTGCAGGACAAGAAACGTTAGTAACTTTACTTTTTGAACATAAATCATACACTGATAATTTCCCCCATTGGCAGTTACTGAGGTACATGACCAATATTTGGATGGAAGAACAAAAGCAAGAAAAGAAGCCATCAATAGTTATTCCTATTATTATTCATCACGGAAAAACTGCTTGGAAGAAGGCATCTCTGAAAAGCTATTTTGAAAATCCTCACCCAGAACTGCAAAGATTTCTTCCAGAATTTGATTATTTACTATTTTCACTCAATAGTTATTCTGACTATCAGATTACAAACTTCAGAAACATTTTTCTCAGTACGGCTACTATGCTTTTGAAGCATAGTCGTGATGAAAAGGAAGAGTTCTTGAAATTGGAAGCATTCATCATTGAAAAAATAAGAGCCTTAGAAAATGCTCATCAAGAAGATTATATACAATCTGTAATTCTTTACTTACAAAACACTATTGACTTGACAACTAATGAGTTAATCATTATATTTACAAAAGTTTCAATAACAACAACAAATATCGCCATGACTGTCGCTGAACAAATTAGACTCGAAGAGAGAATACATACAACAGAAAATAATATTTTTAATCATGTAAAAGGATTGTGGGAAAATGGTGTTTCATCTCAAATAATCGCTGTTTCTTTTGGTATATCTATTCAAAAAGTAGAAGAAATAATTCAGAAAATAAAGGTTTCTTTAAATTAGAACCCATTCAGATTATCACAAAAAAATTCCCCATCTGCTTCGAAGCAGATGAGGATTTTTTTTAATATGGTTACCCCAATTCCACTTTCTAACCGTGGCACATGGGCAGTTCAATTTCTCATAAATTGGTTTGCGTCTCAACCGTACCACGGATTCCTGTATAAACCATAGATGAACCTCAATTGATTATCTCACCGTTACTTAAAGCCACTTACACCCTTGGTTTATGGCTGATTTTTTCTAAATTTACCTCGTTGAAATCACAAAAAATCCATAACACCCACTAATTATTTCTCATGAAAAAACGACATCAAATCCTGCTTGTTCTTGCCATTTTATCACTCATTACTTTCTTGGATCGCATTGCCATCGGAACACTCAATAAACCGATTATGGCAGAACTAAACCTCTCTACGCAACAATGGGGCTGGATTTTAGGGATTTTTACACTTTCTTATGGTGGTTTCGAGATTCCTACGGGCATGATGGGTGACAAACAAGGAGCAAAAAAAATCTTGATTCGAGTAGTAATTTGGTGGTCATTTTTTACAGTGGTTACGGGTTTGGCAACGGGTTTTTGGTCATTGTTAATTATTCGTTTTCTCTTTGGAATGGGCGAAGCTGGAGCTTATCCGAATATCTCGATTGTCTTGGCAAAATGGTTTCCAGCCGTAGAACGTGGCAGAGCCCAAGCCATTATCTGGACAGCCTCTCGCTTGGGTGCAGGACTTGCTCCCTTGATTCTTTCACCCATAAGAGACAGTCAGTTTGGTTGGCGAGGAGCATTTTACTTTTTGGGAATTTTAGGAATTCTCTGGGTAATTTTCTGGAAATATTGGCACAAAGAAGAACCCTCTGAGGCTAAGGATATTAAGGCTTCGGAATTAGAAGAAATTCTTTCGCAAAGGGAACTTCACAAAGAACACGGAGCATCATTTTTCAAGAAGTTCAAAACCAGTACAAATCTCTGGTTACTGATGATAATGTACTTCTGCTATGCGTCTGGGGCATATTTCTTTCAGGGATGGCTAACAAATTACCTTGAAAAAGGGCGTGGAATCAAAGGAGATGAACTTAAAGTTTTCACGTCGTTACCTTTCCTTTTTGCTGCATTAGGTTGTTTTTTGGGAGGATTTTTGTCCGATTTTTTCGTAAAAAAATATGGCAAAAAAATCGGCAGACGCATCATTCCTGTATTCAGTTTAGCTATTTCTGGCGTATTGGTTTTGTTGGCTGCATCAACCGAGAACAATGTAATTTGCATGGTTTTATTAACAGCAGGAATGGCATTAATGGACATGACAGCTCCCGTTTCTTGGGCAGTTTCTATGGACATTGGCGGCAAAGATAGTGGGTCTGTCTCAGGGGCAATGAACACCGCAGGACTCGCAGGAGCTTATATTACAACGGTTTCTTTTGGATATTTGGCTTCTAATTATGGCTATAACTTTCCCGTAGCACTCATGGGAGGCATCCTGATTTTGGGTAGTTTGGTATGGTTCAAAATCAATGCAGAAGTGAAATTGGGGAAGGGGAACTAACATATTTTATAATCAATAATTCCATGAAAACACTCATTTCAATCTTCTGTTTTTTAGCTTTTAGTGCTTCGGCACAAGTTGAGAAACCTACTGTAATTTACTTGGTTCGTCATGCTGAAAAAGTGACATCTGACCCTGCAAATAAAGACCCTTTGTTGACAGAAAATGGACAAACAAGAGCGGTAGCATTGGCAAAAAAACTAAAAAAAGAAAAGTTGAATTTGATTTATAGTACTGATTATCAGCGAACTAAATTGACTGCTCAACCAATTGCAGAGAAACAAGGTATTGTTGTAAAACTCTATGACGCTAAGCAATTAAAAGCATTTGCACAGACAATTTTAGCAGAAAATAAAGGGAAAAATGTTCTGGTAGTTGGGCATTCAAATACTGTTTTAGAAACGATTGAAGCCTTGGGCGGACAAAGACCTGTTGCCAGTATTTCGGATGAGGAATATGATTATTTTTTTACCGTGAAAATTCAACCTGACAGTACTGTAAAAGTAAAAATGGAGCATTATGGTGAAAAGAATTCAAGCACAAAAAGCCCCAAGATGATGAATTAGTAACGTGTAAATAATAAGTTGGCGGAATTTGTCTTAGCCATTTTGGAGTAAAACGATTAATTTTTTCGTTAAATAGCACAGCTATTTAACGAAAAAGTTGAGATGTATTACTCTAAAAGGACTTGACAAAAACGCCTACTTATTGTTTACACGTTACTCAATCCTATTTTTTCAAGAACCAAGAATCAACACTGTACTTGCCTGTTCCCGTAAGTAACAACGCAACGAAGGAAATCAGATACAACAAACCATGTTCTCTGTCGTCTAATGTGGCTGAAAAATCAAACACAAAGACAATCACGAACATACAAGTGATGAGTCCTGCCAATGCAATTCTACTAAAAAGCCCTACTGCCAACAAAATTGAGCAAAAAAGTTCTGCCCCAACCGTTAGCACAAGCGAAGGGACTTTCCCGATATGCAGTGGGTCAGGGAAATCAGTTGCCCCTGCAAGTAAATTTTGAAATTTTTCGTACCCGTGGCGAGCTAACAAAAAAGCGAGTATAATTCTCAGAAAAAGTAAGGCAAAATCAGTACTGATGGCTTGATTTGAAAACAGTTTTTTGAACATGGTATTTGTATGATTAACGTGATGAGTTATTGAAATTTAAACTTAGAGATATAGAGAACATAGATTCAGTATTCAGTTTTTTCTTTAATCATCTACATCTCTAAGTTTTATTTGTATTACTGCTTGTAAAATGTTGTCATAAGCTCCTTACTCTTCTATTCTATAAGGATTTTCAGCTTTGATTTGCATAAAATTTTCAGGTTTGTCTAAAGGCATAAAACCATATTGAGCATATAATCCGTGAGCGTCTCTTGTAGCCAAAACCCAACGGCGAAGTCCCTGTAAATCAGGATGTTCAAGAATAGTTTTTACCAATAATTTCGACAATCCTTTACCTCTATATTCTTCCAAAATAAAGACATCCGCCAAATAAGCATAAGTAGCTAAATCGCTTATTACCCGACAAAATCCTACTTGGACAAGCATATTATTTTCATTCAAATAGACACCAAAAGCCATTGAGTTTTCGATGGATTTCTGGACAATTTCGAGCGGAATATTTGCTGCCCAATACGAATGATTGGATAGATAATCATGGATAAGGTCAATATTTAATTTTGATTTATCCGTAGAAATTAAGACGTTATGTTCTTGATATTCAAACATTTATTAAAACGATTTCTGAGACATTGGGAGTAAAATATCAATGGATGTACCTTTCCCAAATTCGCTGTTAACTTCAATACTACCAGCATTTTTTTCTATTAATTCTTTGCACAAAAATAACCCAAATCCCGTGCCTTTTTCACCCGCAGTACCCATATTTAATTTTGGGTTTGAAAAAATTTGGGCTAAATCTTCCTTATCAATCCCGATACCATTGTCTGTGATTTTGAGATTTATGAAATGCCCTTTAATACTACTTTCGATTGCAATGCTCCCGTGTTTTGGGGTAAATTTAATCGCATTGTTTAGCAGGTTTCTCAGTACAGTTCTAATCTGGTATTCATCCCCAAGTGCTTGTGAAGACGCATCGTAATTATTGGTTAAATCTATGTTTTTTTGAATGAAAACCTCCTTGAATAGTGTCACGGTTTCTTCTACTACAAAATTCAAATCAAAGGGTTTTACATTTGGTTTTATACCGTCCATCTGTGACATTGACCACAGCAATAGGTTCTCTAACATTCCGTGAACATTATCTACATTTTCTTGTAATCTTTTGGATAACTGAGCAAATTCTTCACGACTAATAAACTCATTGTCAAGTAGTTGCATTACACCTTTCAGCGAAGATAAAGGGCTACGCAGGTCATGAGCGATGATACTAAAAAGACGGTCTTTGGTAGAATTTAGGGATTTTAACTCCTCAGCCTGAGACTCAATAAGTAATTTTTGCAAAATCAATTTCTCATTATTCTCTTTCAATTTCAAGAAATCAAATCTATAGAAATAAGCTAAAAATATCATTACTACATAAGCTGCAAACGACATTGATAATTCTAAATGTAGTTCAAAAAGTGAAATTGCGAATAATTGATATTTCTTGATTTTTATAAAAACATAAAGAGCGATATTTAGCAAGACACCGAAAACTCTCAAATATTTTCTGTAAACAATAACGGGAAAACCGACGTAGGGGATTAAGGCAAGTTCAGCGTTTTCATAAGGAAGATTTGCCAATGATAAGTAATAAGCCGAAATGATTTGAAAAATAATTGAAGGGAAATAAACGAAAAACTTAGCGTATTGAAATTGCTTGGTTCTTAGAAAATAATAACAAGGTATAAAAGAAAATAATATATTGATTCCGTTAATGGGGATTTTAAACGGAGTATCAAAACTATCCCAAGTGATAATTAGATATATAAAGTTGAGAGAAAACCCAAGCCAAAAAGCAACTCTAATAATTAATTCTTGACGGACGGCAAAAGTTGTATGCAACTCTGGATCATCTATGAAGAGTTCTTTTTTTACAAGAGAAATGATTTTATGTACTACTGTTTCCATGAGACAGCTATCATTCAATAATGGTTCTTGAATTGTAATTATTTGTAATCTATTGATAGTCAGTCCTGTAATCCTTCTGTTCCTGCCAAAATCTTTTCGATACTCTCACGATAAGAAAGTCCTAAAGGAATTTTATGATTTTCTAAAATGACAGCTTTTGTTGAAATACCAATGATTTTACTGAGAGGTACTAAATAGGATTTGTGGATACGCAAAAAAGTATCAGGGGGAAGTTTTGTGTGTAAATCCGAAATAGATTCACTGATTACGGTAGTTTTATCCTGAGTATAAACTTTGGTGAAAGATGCTAATGCTTCCACATATAAAATATCATTAAGGTTGAATTTTAGTAACTCTCGCCCTGATTTTAAAAATATAAAATGTTCTTTTGGAGCAATTAATTCTTTGAAATTTTTATCTTGAAGTTGGATGTTATCAATTGCTCTACTGACAGATTTTAGTAATCGCTCAAAAGTAACGGGCTTCTGGATATAATCAGTCACCCCAATTTCAAAGGCATCCATCGAATAGCTTACATGATTGGAAATCAGAATGGTCTGGGGAATTTTCTCTAAAGAATCCAATAGACCAATCCCTGTCATTTCGGGCGTTTCGATATCAAGAAACATGATGTCAACTTCATCACTATGAATGGTTGGAATGGCTTCAATCGGGTTATGAAAAGTATCAATAACTTTCAAATGAGGCAATTTTGAAAGATACCCTTCCAGTATTTTTATATCTATCGGATTATCCTCGATGATGATACAATTATAAATTTGTTGCATAATTCTAATGTGGCATTTTTTTAACAAGTAAAAATAAGAGTTTTTATTGAATATTAACTACTTATGAACGGTGAAATAATAATTTATGAAAGAGTTTCTTAAAAATTATAAGATATTCTTTACGTTCCAAATTTGGAATTTATTCAAATAAGTCCACAAAAAAATCCCTCATCTACTCCAAGGCAAATGAGGGATTTTTGTTTCTATGAACTTAAATTCTTAATTCTTACCACCTTGCACTGCTCCACCTTGCACTTGCTTTTGCTGTTGCATTGGGTTTGGTTGCGAAGGTCTGTTTTGTTTGAAAACCTGAAAACGTGTTGGCTCTTCTGGCTCACGTGGAAATACGTTCGTTTTGGTATCAATATCGGCGGTCTCGAAGAATGGGTCAAGTATCCATTTGGTTACTTTTTTATCTGTCGGGATTACCTTTTTGATTTCTTTGTCATTCAAACGCCAGATTTCAGCAGGAATTCTCACTACTTCATCCGTACCGTCTTCAAACTGCATTTTAATAATTACAGGGCTAACCAAACCGCCTACGTTTTTCAAATTCAACACATAGAAATTTTTGTTGCCTTGTACTAACTTTTTCTCGTCTTCACCCAAAGATGACATCGTTTGGTCGAAACGCTTTTTGTCGGCTTCAGACGTTGCAAATTTATCATAAGAATTATAGAAATCTCTCATGTCTGGATTTTCTTCAACCACTGTTTTTGGAACATCCTTTTTATTGCGTATGTTGCTCATTGTCTGACGTTTAGCTTCTGCATCTGCTTTTGCTTTTTCGTTTTTCTTTTCTGGCGAAACATTGTCAATACCAAACCATTCTACGTTTTCCAAAGATACATCCACAGGTTCAACACCGTAGAACCAACCTTTCCAGAACCAGTCTAAATCCACACCAGAAGCATCTTCCATTGTACGGAAAAAATCCTGTGGTGTAGGATGTTTAAACGCCCAACGACGAGCATATTCTTTGAAAGAAGCATCAAATAATTCTCTGCCCATGACGGTTTCTCTGAGGATATTCAAAGCTGTTGCAGGTTTTGTATAAGCATTCGGACCAAAAGCCATTACATTGTCCGAACTCGTCATGATGGGTACTTGCTGAGTCTTGTCCGTACGCATGTAAGGCACAATGTCTTGTGGTTCGCCAGAAGCATCAAAATCTCTATCCCACTCTTTTTCAGCAAGTTGCTCGCAAAAAGTATTCAAGCCTTCATCCATCCAAGACCATTGTCTTTCGTCTGAATTAACAATCATCGGGAAGAAATTATGCCCAACTTCGTGAATCACCACGCCAATCAAAAAGTCTTTTGTTCCTTGCGAATACGTTCCATCTGCTTCTGGTCTTGCTCCGTTGAAGGAAATCATTGGATATTCCATTCCACCGACAGGTCCATGAATAGACTGTGCAACTGGATAAGGATAAGCAATTGTACGCTTTGAATATGACCGTAAAGTATGAGCTACCAACATCGTAGAATATTGCCCCCACAATGGCATAGCTTCTTTAGGGAAAGCAGACATTGCCCAAACTTTCTTACCTTCTATGTCCACCTGCATGGCATCCCAAAGGAATTTTCTCGAACCTGCAAAAGCAAAATCTCTTACATTTTGTGCCGCAAATGTCCATGTTTTTGTGCCACTTGGCTTCGCCTTTTCAGCAGCAGTAGCTTCCTCTTGCGTAACAATCATCACGGGGCGAGTTGTATTTTTTGCTTGTTCCAAACGCTTTGCTTGTGCGGGTGTCAATACCTGAGAAGCATTTTGTAATTCCCCAGTTCCCATTACTACAAAATCATTCGGAGCAGTAATTGAAACTTTATAGTCACCAAAAGGAACTGTAAATTCACCTTGTCCCAAAAACTGCTTGTGTTGCCAGCCGTTCACGTCGTCATAGACACACATACGGGGAAACCACTGAGCTAATTCATACAAATAATTTCCATCTTTCGGGAAAAACTCAAAACCACTTCTGGCACGAGTCGCCACGGCATCGGTGATGTTAAAATTCCAATCTACTGAAAATGAGAAACTTTGTCCAGGTTTCAGTGGCGTTGGCAAATCAACACGCATCATGGTTTCATTGATAGTAAATTTCAAAGCATTTCCTGCACGGTCACGTACAGAGGTGATTTTGTAACCATATTCTCTGTTTGCCAAAACACCCGTTGAAGTACTCAATCTGCCAAAAGAAGTACCTTTGTCGGTCAATGAAGATGTTTGTGTCAGTTGAGCGATACCTCCTTTTTGGAAATTATTTTGGTCCAATTGTAACCATAAATAACGGAGTTCATCTGGCGAAAAGTTTTTATAAGTAATCGTTTCAGAAGCCGTCATTGACTGATTTTGGTCATTCAATTCTGCCTTGATGTCATAATCAGCACGATTTTGCCAGTAATCTTTCCCTGGGGCACCAGATGCCGTACGGTAAGAGTTGGGCGTTGGAAGGATATTTCCCATTTGCTCGAACCGAGTGTTGCCATTGAATTGTCCTTGTTGTGCTAACATTTCAAATCCAACTGCCAACAACAATAAACTAAGAGTTATTTTGCGAATCATCATAAATAGTTTGTTTGTGAATAGTTTTTACGAAATTACAGAAAAATTATATGCTGTCGGCTTTTGGCTGTCAGCAATCAGCTTTTTATTTTTATATTCTTGAAAATAGAGTGCTAATAGACCAAAAAATATTCCCAATGGCAAGTTTAGACAATACTGATTTACGAATTTTGAAACTTCTCCAAGAAGATGCCCACAAGACCAATAAGGAAATAGCCGCCGAGTTGAACCTCACGACTACGCCCGTTCATGAGCGAATCAAACGTCTTGAAAATGAGAAGGTTATCGAAAAATATACCGCTATTTTGAACAAAACAAAACTCGGAAAATCGCTCGTAGTTTTTGTGGATGTTACCCTAAAAGAACACGCTGCGGAGTACTTGGAACAGTTTGAAAAAGACGCATTACAGTTAGTAGAAGTAGTAGAATGTTACTGTATTTCGGGCGGGTCAGATTTTTTGTTGAAAGTACTGGTAAAAGA